>JANOCF010000821.1:0-2640 GCA_031412055.1 Holophagales bacterium
CGGACGATGGTCACAATAGAAAAGGCACTGAGGCGCAGAATCACGACCTCCGCAAGAAAATTGCCTTTACCCACCTCGCATGGCCCGATGTATGCGTGGGCATCCTTGCAAAACACCCCTTTCGATCGATGCCACCGCAACGCGACCAGCCTACTCATACCCGCGTTTCGGACGAAACAAGCTTCCAGTTGATGTTCGGACCCGCGGGCCGATGCGGGAGGGAGTGTCCCTCACTCTTCCACGTCGCGCGGCTCCAGGAGCAGATAGATCCCTTCGAGAACCTGCCAGACGCGCGCGGGGGATAGCGTTCCGATCCTCTCTACCAGATCGTCGCGGTCTACCGTAAAGAGTTGGGATACGACCACGACACTGCTCTTGGGAAGATTCGCTTCCCCCTCCTCCAGGAGAACATTGCCGGGGACCTGGGCTCGCTTCAGGTTGGAGGTGATGGTACAGACGAGAGCCGTGCTGAGCCGGCTACGGTTGAAGACGTCATTCTGAACTACGACATGGGGGTGGAGGAATCCAGGTCCCGTCCCGGAAGGCTGTCCAAGGTCGACCCAGAAGACATCCCCCTGGTGGATTACCTGGTGGACTACCACTGACTTTCGAGCCGCCGCCGCTGAACGTGACGCATGCGCCGCAGATGCTCCTTCTCGCCCGGCTCCGGCTCCCCCTCCAGGGACCGGTTGATCGCCTCCAGGAGCAGGCGGCTCTCGTGCCGGTCGAGGAACTCGTCAAGGGCACGCGCAAAGATCTGGCTGCGCGAGAGATGAAGCTGCCGGGCCAGGGCATCAGCACGCTCAAAGAGATTTTCCTGGATCGAGATTGCAGTCTTGACGATGGCCATCGAACACCCCCTCTGACACCAAGTATAATTTTTTGTTATACCGGCCTCAACACCTGTTCCTTACAACTCCGCTCTGCCCTTCCAGCCGGAGCCAGGCGCCAACTTAGAGCCGGGAGAGGGCGGCGGGCGCCCTCTCCGCAAAGCGGGGAGGGAAGGGGAGGGGTCTTTTACTGGCTGTTCCGCGTCCTTGAGGCACCCTACTTCACTAGAGACCGGCTCCGGAGGCAATGCCGCCGTCCCGAGCCCGGCCTCCAAGGAGTGGATCGCATGCCTCCACGACCCTTGCGTCGCCGACTCCCCACCCTCATCCTTGCGGGGACCCTCCTGTCCGCCTTGCCGACCACAGCCCGAGCCCTGCCGCTCACCGGACCGGACGGCCCCATCGCCGGCCACCGGGCAGTCTCCTGGGACAGCGGAGACCTCATCACCTGGCTGGGCCGGACCTTTGCCGGCCTCTGGGCTTCAGGCCGGGGCTCGGGATTTTGGTCAGCTCTACGACGAGTCTCAGTGCTTCATTGACCGATTGCTCATCTGGGAATGCCGCAGCAATGTCGGGCTCCAACAGGACGAGATTGGTTCCTTGACGGAATCGTTCCGCGTACTTCCCCTGTTCCGCGCCGCGAAGCATCTTCTGGAGGTCGTACTCCGGCCGAAGATCGTCATCCAAGTCGTCTGGAGATTTCTTCTTCATGGGCCTTTCTACTGCCTTCCGAGGGTCCCACTCGAATTCCACTCAGGAAGCCTGGTCCGTCCAACGATGGAAGTCTAACCCCGGATCAGGCACGCAGCATCCGGCCAGAGGACTCCGAGCTCCGAGCCCACGGCTATGAAGCGACAAGCGAAATGACATTTCGGGTCCGTTTTCCGTTTCTTAATGGGTTGAATGAGCAGAGGTGTGCGCTTCATCCCCGAAGGAGGTGCTCTGGTGGAGGTAACCGTGCGGACGAAGCAGTCCCGGCTCCTCCTCAGGCCGAGCCTTGCCCTGAACCAGATCGTCCTTGGCGTTCTGGGCCGGGCGCAGCAGCGCTACGGGGTGGGATGCTGCGGAGTGGTCTGTATGTCCAATCATTGGCACGCCCTGCTGGAGGTCGAGGATGCCCAGCAGCTCGCGCGATTCATGCAGTACGTCGACGGCAACTTGGCGCTCGAGGTGGACCGGCTGGTGGACTGGCCGCATGGGCTGTGGTCGAGGCGCTATCAGGCGATCCTGGTCAGCGGAGAGGAGGAGGCGCAGGTAGGAAGGTTGAAGTACTTCCTTGGCCACGGGGTAAAAGAGGGCCTTGTCGCCCGGGCCGAGGAGTGGCCGGGCGTGCACTCGGCGGGGGCGCTCTTGCACGGCAAGCCGCTGGAGGGCTATTGGTTCGACCGGACGAAAGAGTACGCCGCCCGGACGAAAGAGTACGCCGCCCGCAACCGGGGGGAGGACTTCGGGGTAATGGAGTACGCCACGCGGGAGGAGTTCGTGCTGTCGCCGCTCCCTTGCTGGAAGCACCTGTCTCCGGAGCAGTACCGGGAGCGGGTGGCGGGTCTTGTCGAGCAGATCGAGTCCGAGGGCAGAGCTGAGCGAGAGAGCAGGGGGCTGGAGCCGCTCGGGGTGGAAGCGATCCTCCGGCAGAATCCGACGACCCGCCCCAACAAGACGAAGAAGTCGCCCGCGCCTGCCTTCCACGCTGCCAGCAAGGCTGTCCGGAAGGGCTTCTGGGAAGCCTATTGCGCCTTCGTGGCCGTCTTCCGTGACGCCGCCGAGAAGCTCAAGGCAGGGGATCGGTTGGCGAAGTTCCCCATGGGAT
>JANOCF010000822.1:0-4068 GCA_031412055.1 Holophagales bacterium
CGACAAGGATCACCAGGTCGGTGATCAGGCTGCCGCGTGCGCGCATCGCGGTGAAGGCCTCGTGACCCGGCGTATCGAGGAAAGTGATGACGCCCTTGGCGGTCTCCACGTGATAGGCGCCGATGTGCTGCGTAATCCCTCCGGCCTCGCCGACCGCGACGCGCGCCTTGCGGATCGCGTCGAGGAGCGACGTCTTGCCATGGTCGACGTGGCCCATGATGGTCACCACGGGAGCACGCGACACCCGGCCGGCGGTCTGCACCTGCTCGCCGCCGCCCTGCTGCTCTTCGCGGAGCTGAACCTCCTCTTCGAAGGACACCACCATGGCCTCGACGCCGAGGTCGGTGGCGAGCTTCTGGGCGAGCTCCGGCTCCAGCACCTGGTTGATGTTGGCCAGGATGCCCCGGTTGAACAGCGCCTTCATCAGGTCGCGAGCCTTGACGTCGAGCTTCTCGGCGAAGTCGCGGACCGTCATGCCTTCGCCGATCATGATCGTGCCGCTGGGAGACGTCTTCTTGAAGGTCAACAGCTTGCCTCCCTCCTCGCCTTCCTTGCGCTGGGCGCGGCGGCGGCGGCGGGCCGCTGCCGTACCGACCGCCTCGTCCGGGCCGCCCTCCAGATCCTCGAGGGTCCCCTTGAACCCGGTGAGGTCCTCCTGCTGCTCGAAGGGACGCGGGCCGGCCTTCTTGACCGGCTTCTTCTTGTTCCTGCGGTCGTTCTCGATCTGCTGCATCTGCCGGCGCCGGGCTTCATCCGACGTGCTCGTGGCCGCGCCCCTGGCGGGGGCACCCTGGCCCTGATAGCCCGGAGCGGACGGCCGGGTTCCCAGGCCTCCCGGAGGAGACGAGGGCGCTCCCTGGCGGGCATAGGGAGAGGCTGCCGGCTGCGCCGGCTGCTGCTCCCGCGGCGGCGGCCGCGAGATGATGGTCGCACCCGTGCGGTACGCCGGTTTGGCCGGAGCCGAAGGCGGCGGCGCGGGCGGTGCCGCCTGCGCGGGCTTCGAGGCGGCAACCTCGACGGGCTCGACGGGCACGGACGGCGGCGCCATGGTGGGGGAGACCGCCTCGGGATGAGGCGTCATCTCGGCCACGGCCCCGGACGGCTGGGCCTGGGCCTGGTGCAGCGGCCCGGCCTGGGCCGAGGGCGACTGCATGGCCGGCATCGAAGACGGAGCCTGACGCTCCGTCATCGGCATGTTCTGGATCCGAGGCTCCACCTTCTGGATCAGAGTGCGCGGGCGCTGCGGGCGCAGCGGGTTCGGCACCGGACGCCGTGCGGGCGCCGGCGGGGGAGTGGTGGCTCCCGTACGTCGGCGCTGCGCATCGGCAGCCGGCGTCTGCTCGTCCCGGAGAATGACCTCGCGAGGATGAGGGAGCTTCTTGCCCGCCAGAATCGCCTGGATGATGTCGGTATCGATGGCGGCGTCATCGCCCTCGACCCGCACCCCGATGGACTTCAGCTTGAAGACGAGGTCCTGGTTGGAAATCCCCATCATCTTCGCGAGGTCCTGGACTCGAATCTTTCCCATATATCTCCTCAAACTCCGGTGTTTAAATCTGAATCAACCACGCCTTGCTTCCGGACGCATGGCGCCCGGAAGCCGCGGGAATCAATCTTCGCGGGGCTCCTTGCCGTCGGCGCCCTGGGCCGCATCGCCTTCCGCGGCCTCCTCAGGGCTGTGCGAAGCCCTCTGCTGCTCGCTCTCGGCGAAAGCCCGGCTGAGAGCGGCCATGAAATCGTCGTCCCCCATGGAGGAGGCCTTCGCGGCAGGCGCCCGGAAGGCGGCGCCGATCTCGGCGTCGGTGCGCTTGTCGCGATCCACGATCATGCCGGCGGCCCACTCGAGCAGGGTGTCGGCGAGCTCCTCGCTCATGCCCTCGACGGCGAGCAGGGTGTCGCGGTCGGCCTCGGCGAGCGCGTCGGCCTCGCCCAGACCGGCCTCGTCGAGGCTGGCGGCGAGCTCCGGGGTCATGCCCACGGCGGTCAGCACGCCCATCTCGCCGGCGGAGCCGGTGGCCGGGCCCATGACGGCGCCCTGAAGCATGCGGGCGAGAGCGTCGGCGACCTCGTCCTTGACGTCGCTCTCGCTCTTGATGTCGATGCGGCAGCCGATCAGCTCCGAGGCGAGGCGCACGTTCTGGCCGCGCTTGCCGATGGCGAGCGAAAGCTGCTTGTCCTCCACGATCACGTCGAGATGCGGCACCTCGCCCTGGTGGGTGACGGAGACGCGGGTGATCTTGGCCGGCGCGAGCGCGCTCTGGGCGAAGGTCACGAGATCGTCGCTGTACTCGATGATGTCGATCTTCTCGCCGCGCAGCTCGCGGATGATGGACTGCACTCGCGAGCCCTTCATGCCGACGCAGGCGCCGACCGGGTCGACGTCGCGCTCGCGGCTGTAGACCGCCACCTTGGCGCGCTCGCCGGGTGCGCGGACCGCATTCTTAATGACTACCGTGCCGTCGTAGATCTCGGGTACTTCGGTCTCGAAAAGCTTGACCAGCAGCCGCGGGTCGGTGCGCGACAGCACGATCTGCGGCCCCTTGGGCTGCTTGTGCACGTCGACGATCACGGCGCGGATGCGCTCGCCCTGGCTGTAGCGCTCGTGGCGGGCCTGCTCGGAGCGGGGGACGACGGCCTCGGTGCGTCCGAGGTCGATGATGATGTCGCCGCGCTCGAAGCGCTTGACCGTGCCGTTCAAGACTTCGCCGACGCGGTCGATGAACTCGTTGTAGATGTTCTCGCGCTCGGCCTCGCGTACGCGCTGATAGAGGACCTGCTTGGCCGACTGGGCGGCGATACGGCCGAGCCCTTCGGTGGGGATGGGCAGCAGGATCTCGTCGCCGACCTCGGCCGTGGGCTTGTGGTCGCGGGCCTCGTCGACGGTCCACTCGGCGAGGGGGTCTTCGACCTCTTCGACGACCTTCTTGACGATGAAGGCTTCGAACTTGCCGCTCTCCCGGTCGAGCCTGGCGCGCACGGGCTCCTTGATGCGGTGCTGTTTCTTGGCCGCGGACGCCATGGCGTCTTCGAGGGCCGCGATCCAGCGCTCGAGATCGATATCTTTCTCGCGCGCGACCTGGCGCAGGATCTCGTTGAAGTTGATTTCCGCCGTCTGTGCTTGAGCCATGGCTTCCTTTTTCTGTCCTATCTGACTGAGCTGACTAGAGCTCGATCTCCAGCCGAACGGTCCGGATGTCTTTCCACCGGGTCTCGGTCCGCTCACCGGTCTTGTCGTCCTCGAGGACGACGATGGGGTCTCCCTCCGCTCCCTCCACGGGCCGGAGCTCTTTCAGGCGGGCCACGATGGTCCGCTTGGACCCGGTATCCGGGTCCACCAGGCTCACCCGGGCGAGCTTCCCCAGGAAGCGCTCGACTTCAGTGGGCTTGTACAGCACCCGGTCGAGACCGGGGGAGGAGACTTCGAGGATGTAGCGGCTCTTGCCGAAGTCGGCCACGTCGAGGTAGGCCGAGGCCATCTTCGACATGTACTCGCAATCGGAGAGCGAGACTCCGTCAGGCTGCCTGTCCAGGATCAGCCGCAACACCCCGCCCTTGAGCTCGACGTGAACCAGCTCGCAGCCCATGGCTACGGCGATGTGCTCAAGCTCTGTCTGGAGCTCGGCAATCCGGCTGGTCGTCTGCGTCATGCTCGTGGTCGTCTCCTTGCTCCTGGTTTTGGAAGCTCGTCCTGCCCTCAACAAAAAGAGTGGGCGGACACCCACTCTTTACCGACCGTTTCCGGTCCGGGCAAGCTGGCCCATCGATTATAGGGCAGCAGGCGTGTCGCGGCAAGTTACTGCGAAAAAACACCCAGGCCGGCGTTCACTCCGGCAAGAGGGATCGGCGGTGGGAGGGCCGCCACGGAGGATAACACGGGATGGGGGTGGTTGTATTCCGGGGTGGGAGGCTGAGGCAGGTGGAGGGGCGGAGGGATGACGGCAGATGAACCTGCCCGGAGCCGAGTGAGAGCAGGGGCTCCCTCTCCACGAAGTGGGGAGGGCAGGGGAGGGGTTCTCCGGTGGGCGGGGGTCAGGAGCGGTCGGGCGGGGGAGGGCTGGGCTGGGCGGC
>JANOCF010000823.1:0-2448 GCA_031412055.1 Holophagales bacterium
GTGCGGGATGTGGAGCGGCTGCGCGAGGCGGCGAGGAGATAGAAAGGGGAGGCAGGGTGCGCGGGAAAAATAGAGAGATTCTGCGGCTGCATCGCGCCATCGGGCCTTGAAATCGGTCAATCCAGACGCAACCTCTCTCCATGATGCCGCAACTTGCGGGCCTTCCCTGAGCGGATCAACTACCGCAGAGGTCGCAGGAGGTACCGTTGCGTCAACATCTCCAGGGTCAAGAGGAAGGTAACGGGGTTCAGCCGCAGAGGTGACTCCTCTGGAGTTCAGATGCCGAGATCTTGCCGCAGGATGACTCGATTGTCTGAGAAGATGGCGCGATTCAAGTGCAAGTTACGGCTGCATGGCGCAGAATATCCAGGTTCAGGCGCAGCATGACGTTATTTATTCTCCGGATGGCGAGATTTAGCCGCAGAATAAATCCATCCTGCGGCTGGATCTACTCATTCAGCCGCAGGATGGCGAGATTCAGGCGCGCAATCTCTCCGCTTTGTTAACTTTCCCTGGATTCTGCGGCTGAATCCCGTGATACCCTCTCCGTCTCTGGTTCTTTTGACGCAAAATCGGGTTGTCTGGCGCAGGTTGGCGCGAAGTGTTGGACGGATCCAAGGAGGCGGAAGTCGATGGACACGAAGCTTTCCATTTCGGAAGTCGTGGCCGGCCTGGAGGTTCGGCTGGCCTATCATCGCCAGCAGCAAGCCTTCCATGCGGAGCAGGAGGTGCATCATCGGGAGCAGCATGCCGCCCACGCCGCGGACGTGGAGATGGTGCAGCGGAAGCTGGAGGCCTTCAAGCTGGCGGCCGAGTCCGTGGAGGAGCTCGCCCGGAACCCCGATCCGCGAAAGGCGGAGCCGGCGGTCCCGGACGTTCCCGACCTCGGCCGGAGCCGGCCAACGGTGAACCGGATGGTCCGGGCCGTGGTGGACCTCAAGGGCGACGGCGAGCAGTTCGGACCCAGCGAAATCACCCTGGAGGTCAACCGGCTCTTCGCGGACAAGCTGGACGGCCCGGTCGGCATCCGCACCGTGTCCGGGGGGCTCCGGCACATGAAGGCCGCCCGCAGGATCCACGTCGTCCGGCCCGGCAAGGCGCACCACGAGGCGCTCTACGCCAGGGGATCCCGGCCGCCGAAGGGGTAACCGTCGTCCGAACTGGCCAGTGCTCAGCCCCTGGAGGTTTCGGGCGCCTGGAAGCGCAGCTCCGGCCGATTTGCGGCCTGGCGGAGGTAGTCCGCCACGGCCTTGACCGTCTCCAGGCTGGCCGTCTCGGCTTCGATGGCCCGGGTGAGGAAAGCCAGGGCGGCCAGCGCCTCGCGATGGATGTGCAGCGACGAGAAGATCGGCACCATCTCGCCGGCCAGGCGCTTCAGCTCCGCGCTGCGGCCCTGCTCGGAGTAGATCAGGGCGATCTCCAGCGAGATCAGGGCCGTGTCGTAGGGGACGCCCTCGGCGAGAAAGCCGTCGCGGGCGGCGAGCAGCAGCGCCTCCGCCCTGGCCGGATGCCCGAGCCCGCCCAGAATCCTGCCGCGCACCCACTTGCGCCGGTTCTGCACCCAGGGCTCCGGGTGCTCGCGGTAGAGCTGCCGCGTCTCCCGGTAGACCTCGCGAGCTTCCCGGAAGCGGCCGGCAATGGTCAGGTAATCGGTCAGGTTGTGTTGGGCGCAGAGCCGCAAGCGGGGCTCCTTCTTCATGTCCAGGAGGCCGAGAGACCGCCGGAGCAGGCTCAGCGCCTCGTCCAGATCGCCCAGGAAGTAGTGCACGGTCGACAACTTGACCATCGACCGGCCGGAGCGGTGAGGCTCGCCCTCCTCAAGGAAGATCCGGGATGCCTGCCGGAAAAGGTCTCCGGCCTCCTCGAACAGGCGCTGATCTCGCCGCAGGGAACCTTCCAGGTCCAGGAGGACCGCCAGCTCGAAAGGAGAGCGGGTGCCTCGACGGAGGCAGGCCCGGGCGGAGTCGAGCGCCTTCTGGGCGCCCGCGAGATCGGAGCGGACGCGCCGGGCATTGGCGATGTAGGACCAGGCCCGTGCCCGCTGGTCCTGGATCGTCCTGGTTCCATAGAAATGGGTGTTGAGAAACCCTGAAAGGTCGAGCGCCAGGGCGCCCAGCTCCTCGGCCCGCCAGGAGTCCCGCGTCACCGTCTCCAGGCTCTGCTCGACCAGCAGCTCGAACAGCCCCCAGGTGTGGAGCCGGAGGTTCGAGTGGAGCAGCGCCTGCCGCCGTTTCTGCGGCTGCCGGAGCAGATCGGCCAGAAGCCCGGGCGCGTCGATCCTCTCCTGCAACAGGGCCAGGGCAAAGGGCAGGGCGCCAGGATTGGCTGTCCGCTCGGGCTTCTCTTTCGTATCGGGCGTGTCGGGATCGGCAGCGGACCGGGCGCGCAGCCGGCGCAGGATGCCCTCGACGCGGTCGCGGCAACGGTCACATTGGATGATGTGGAGCA
>JANOCF010000824.1:0-5836 GCA_031412055.1 Holophagales bacterium
TCAAAGAGAGTAGGATACCCTCCCGAAAGGAGTCAACCGGTTCCGGACCGAGCGACCACAGAACCATGACAGGTTTCCTCCAAGACGTCCGCTTTACCTTTCGCACCCTGGCACGCCGGCCGGTGTTCTACGCGGGGGCGGTGCTGTCCCTGGCCCTGGGCATTGGAGCCAACACCGCGATCTTCAGCTTCGTCAATGCCCTGCTGCTGCGGCCGCTCCCCGTGCACGAGCCGTCCCGCCTGGTGGCGGTCTACTCCACCGCGGAGCAGGTGCCGGGCGAGCTGATGGGCATCTCGTTCCCGAACTACAGGGATTTCCGGGCGTCCGGCGAGGTTTTTTCGGACCTGCTCCTCTATCGCCCCGTGTCGCTGCGCCTGACCGCCGGGGAGGGGACCGAGGTCGTCCAGGGCGAGATGGTCTCGGGCAACTACTTCAGCGCGCTCGGGGTGAGAACCGTCCTCGGCCGCGCCTTCCTGCCGGAGGAGGACGTCACACCTGGGACCCACCCTGTTGCCGTGCTGAGCCACCGGCTCTGGGAGAGCCGGTTCGGCTTGAACCCCGGCGTCCTGGGTACAACGCTGACCCTCAACGGGACTGCATTCACGGTGATCGGAGTGGCTCCCGAGGGGTTCAACGGCCTGGGCGTGCTGGGCTCCCCCGGGCTGTGGGTGCCGACCATGATGCACTCCCAGGTGCTCTTCGGCCGGATCGCCGAGTGGTTTGACGACCGCGACGCCCTGATCCTCAACTGCGTGGGACGCCTCAAGCCCGGGATCTCGCCGGAGCGCGCCCAGGCGGTGATGGCGGCCCACTCGGCGAGCCTCCGCCAGGAGTACCCGGTCGAGAACGAGGGGATCGGCACCACCCTGCTCCCCCTTTCCGAGGCCACCCTTCCGCCGGCGCAGCGCAAGCAGCTCGTGCTCGCCGGCAAGGTCCTGATGACCGTGGTCGGGGTGCTGCTGCTCGTTGCCTGCGCCAACGTGGCGAACCTACTGCTGGCGCGCTCCCTGGAGAGACGCAAGGAGATCGCGATCCGCCTATCGCTCGGGCCCGGGCGTGGCCGGCTTCTGCGCCAGCTCGTGACCGAGGGATTGATCCTCGCCGGCCTGGGCGCGGCCCTCGGCCTTCTCCTGGCCTTCTGGGCGCAGAGCCTGCTCTTGGCGGTCCGCCCACCCTTCCTGCCGGAGACCCTCGACCTGAGCCTCGACGGCCGCGTGCTCCTCTTCACCCTGGGCGTGAGCGCCCTGACCGGCGTCCTCTTCGGCCTGGTGCCGGCACGGGCAGCCCGCTTCGACCTGGTACCCGCCCTCAAGGACCTGGGCACCCCGGGAACGGGCGGCTCCCGCCGCTTCGGGCTGCGCCACCTTCTCCTCGTGGCCCAGGTCTCCCTCTCCCTGATCGCGCTGATCGGCGCCGGGCTCTTCCTCCTCAGCCTGCGCAACGCCGAGCGGACCGACATGGGATTCGAGCCGCGGCGGCTGCTCCTGCTCTCGGTGGACCTCGGCCCCCAGGGCTACGATGAGGCGCGCGGAAGGGCGTTCCTGCGCCAGGCGGCGGAGCGCATCGACGCCTTGCCGGGCGTCCGTTCCGCGGCCGTGGCCGAGAGGGCCCCCCTGGATCTGCGCGGCGACCCACAGATGCGGGCGTTCGCCGACGGCAGGAGTCCGGAGGGCGACCTCGTGCGCTTCAACTCCGTGGGCCCGGGCTACTTCGAAACGGTCGGCACCCCCCTCGTCCAAGGCCGGGGCTTCGCCGAGACCGACCGGCCGGACACCTCCGCCGTGGCCGTGGTCAACGAAACCCTGGCGCGGCTCTTCTGGCCGGGGCAGGACGCGATCGGCCAGCGCTTCCGCCTGGACGGCCACGACGGACCCGTGGAGGTCGTGGGCGTGGCGCGGGACGCCCGGTACCAATCGATCGGCCAGGGCTCGACCCCCTACCTGTACCTCTCGCTGACGCAGCGCTACGCGCCGGCGGTCACCCTCCACGTGCGCACCGAGCGCGACCCCGCGCCGCTGCTGCGGTCCGCCCGGCAGGAGATCCGCAACCTCGACCCCGCCCTGCCGACCACTGGGGAGAGCACCATCTCCGACGTTGTGGCCCGGTCTCTCTGGGCTGCGCGGGCCGCGGCGGGGCTGCTTTCCCTGTTCAGCCTGCTCGCCCTGCTGCTCGCGGTCACCGGCCTCTACAGCGTCATGGCCTATGCCGTGCAGCAGCGGGCGCGGGAGATGGGCATCCGCCTCGCCCTGGGAGCGCAGCGGAGGGACCTGCTGCTCCTCATCCTGCGCGAAGGGCTCACCTGGGTCGTGGTAGGCGTCGCCGCCGGCTGCGCCGCCGCCCTGGCCGTGGCCCCCAAGGCAGCCAACCTGCTCTACGGCGTCCAGGGGCGCGACCCCCGGGTCTACCTCGGCGCCGCGCTCGTCCTCCTGGCCGTCTCCTTCCTGGCCAACCTCGTGCCCGCAAGGCGGGCCGCAAGGCTCGATCCATCGCTCGTCCTGCACCGGAGATGAGCCTGGAGCCCGCCGCTTTCCTCGACGTTGCCCGCGCTCCACAGGACGCTGCCACCGAATTCGATGACGTTGTCCATGGGCAATGGGACGTTGTCCATGGACTCCGGGGCGTTGCCAACGGGCACCGGGACGTTGTCCGCGGACTCCGGGGCGTTGCCAACGGGCACCGGGACGTTGTCCGCGGACTCCGTGACGTTGCTCATGGGCAATGAGGCGTTGTCCGTGGACTCCAAGACGTTGTCCATGGGCAACGAGGCGTTGTCCGTGGACTCCAAGGCGTTGCCCATGGGCAACGAGACGTTGTCCGTGGGCAATGGGACGTTGTCCGTGGACTCCAGGACGTTGTTCATGGACAACGGGACACTGCCCGTGGGCAACAGGGCGTTGCTCAAGGGCAGCGAGGCGTTGTTCGTGGACGCTGGAACGTTGTCCGGGGAAATCTAGACGCCGTCCGCGGGCAACGCCACGTTGCCCGTGGACAATGGAGCGTTGTCGGCGGGCAACAGCATGCTCTTCGCGGGCAGCGTCACGCGATCCGGGCTGACGCGCTTGCCGTCCTGCTCCACCGAGGTGACCTTGATCTTCTTGCTGCCCCGGCCGCGCAGAACCGCCAGCGCGGTGCTGGAAAAGGTCTCCTCGGTTTCGGCCACCAGCAGGCGTCCGTCTATCTGCTGGAAAGTAAAGGTCTTGGCCTCCGTCATTACGAGGGCCGGTCCGAGCCGGAATTCCGTCGCGTGCTCCATGGCGAGAGGAGCGCCGCTCTCGTCCAGCCAGACCCTCATCAGGAGGTTGAAGGGCGTGCGATGGGCTTCCGCCGGCTCGTCCTTGCGAGCGAGCTTTCCGGGGCGGATCACCAGGTGCCGGGCGGGCTGACCGTTCCACGTCACCGTTTCATCGCTCAGCAAGCTGGCTTCGTCCAGGAGGAGACCCATGAACCCGGCCGGGTCGGCCAGGACGCTGGCTTCGCTCCAGTCGAGCAGCGAAGCCTTGGTCTCCACGTTGCGCTTCTTCCAGAAGGAGAACCGGGAGGAGTTTGTGGACCACCTCTCGGTCAGGTTCGTCACACCCTTCGAACCGTAGACGATGGTGGCCGCCCCCCGCTTCCTGTTCTTGCTCAGGTGCAGCGGGGCCGAGCCCCGGTGCCGGAACTCGACATCCACCTGCATCCGGGTCGGCTGATCGTTGTGCATGCCGGCCAGCCGGGCCTGGAGATCGCCGATCGGGTCCGCCGCGAGAGGACTCGTGACCAGCAGACTGCCTGCCAAGATCCACATCCGAGCTTGATTTCTCATGAGAGTTTCCTCCTCCCTGGTGCCAACGTTTCAGTCCTACGCAAAAACCGGAATAGCAAGGCGGATGCCGGGGTTTACGCAGGTCATTCCCCCAGGGAGAAGGGGCTTGAGAGTCATCCAGACCGGCCCTGAGCGACCTCTATTGAGGACACCCGGAGACCGGCCCGGAGATCAGGGACCGGGAGGGAGCTCGATCAGTTGCCGGACGTCTCGCGCAGCGCGATCTTCTTCGAGAGCTTGCCGCCCTTGAGGCTGTCGTAGCTCACGGTGATCTCGCCGTCGCCTTGGACGAGGAAGAAGAGGATGCGCGTGGAGAGACCCTCGACGCCGGGCACCATGAGGCGCTCGGGGCGGTGGACCTGCAGAGTGACCTTGTCGAGATACGGATCGTCGACGAGGCCGCTGGAGATCACTTTCCCACCGCTCACCGTGGCGATGTCCTGGCGGTGCAGCCTGCCGCTCACCGCGGCCGCGGTCACCGAAGGGATGGCGCGCTCGTTGAGCACGGGCACCTCCACCCTCCACAGGCGGTCTCCCACCTTCTTCACCGCCGCGCTGCCGATCGAAAGCTTCGGCAGGTGGTAGGCGTGCAGGAGCACGAAGGCGTTGCTGCGGTGCGTCTCGTCCTCCTGCAGCCAGCCTTCGGGCACGCGGCCCACGGCGCGCTTGAAGCCGCCGACCTCCACCTTGCCATACTGCGGATGATCGTAGGGATGCCAGTCCACCCACTGCCGGCCCATGGCGAGGACGTCGTTGAACTTCATCATCTCGGCTTGGGAGGTCTCGCCGTCCTTGTCGAAGTCGGCCGGCGGGTTGTACATCTCGTTGGTGAAGGCCAGCGCCCCCATGATGTTGTAGAAGTGATCGGTCGTGGAGCCGTGGACGTTGTACAGGTCCTTCCACGAGATCAGGTAGCGGTAGCCGGGGAGCAGCTTCTCGCCCTCCTTGCCGATCAGGTCGTAGGCCTTGAGGTCCTGCGGCGGGTAGGCGGGATCGGCCTTGGCCCCGGGGCCGCGCAGGATCATCTGGCCGTTGTTGTGGTAGCTCTGCACGGCCGCGACGTTGGGATGCTTCAGCACCCACATCGCGATCGCCCTCGTCTCCGGGATCGACAGCGGATAGTCGCCCGCGCCCGCCTGCACGTACCTGGGCTGCCAGGAGAAACCCCAGGTGCGGTTGGGATCGACGTAGCCGATGGTGTCCTCGTTGACCAGGCCGTCGCCGTCGTTGTCGAATCCCTCGTTGCCGATCTGGATCCAGTCGCCCAGCTCGTCGGCCTCGACGTCCACGAGCAGCCGGGGGTCCTTGGGATCCTGCCTGTGCGTGCCCTGGCCGAGCGGGACTTTCTTGCGCATGACGGTGATATGGCCGTCGCCGTCCACGTCGTCAAAGCTGTCCTCGTCGACGAGTCCGTCGCGATCGTCGTCCACCGGCACCATCACGGTGCGCGGAAAGTCGGCGTCGGAAGGTCCCTTGAACCAGAGCGTCCGGCCGTCCGGGTTGACGACGGGAAGGATGTAGAAGACCGAGCGGTCGAGCATCTCGGTGACGCGCGGCAGCCGGCCGTAGTTCTTGAGCAGGTAGTCCACGGTATAGAGCGCGGCCTCGGCGCCCTGTACCTCGTTGGCGTGCGTGTTGCCGTCGATGTACATGGCGGGCTTGGCCTGCTCGGTGCCGGTCGCCGGGTTGGTGATCGCGATCATCCAGAGATCCCGCCCCTGGATGCTCTTGCCGATGCTTTCGAGGCGGGCCCACTTCGGATAGGCGGCGGCGTAGCCCTCGAGGAGATCGACGATCTCCTCGTAGGTGTGAAGGCGGTTGAACGTCGATGACGGCGGGTTCCCCTGCGTCTGGATCGGCTCCGCGAAGGAGCGAGAGACGGTGAGGAGCGCCAGGGTTGCGAATACGAGTGGTCTCATGGCGTTCAAGCTCCCTTGCCCACGGTGACGGTCTTCTGGTCGCGGCCGGCATTGTCCGAGGTCAGGTCGACCACGATCTTCGCGCCGGGATCGGCCCTCACGAGCCACTCGCCCG
>JANOCF010000825.1:0-2747 GCA_031412055.1 Holophagales bacterium
CAGACGGTCGAGGAGAGGTCCGGCATCTTTCGACAAGCGAGCCACCTGCCAGAGAGCTCCCCGCCGGGTCAACTGGAACGAGGAGAGCGCTCCAATCGCGGCCAGGGTCTGGAGCTCGTCCTCGTGGAGGTCACAGCGGCGCACCAGGTCCTCGGCGTCCGCGAAAGGCTCCCGCGCCTGCTCCCGCTCCAGGGCGATGCCCGCCTTGTGGCGCAGGCCCTTCACGAACTTGAAGCCTAGGCGGATCGCTCCCACCGCGGGAGCCTCTCCGGTCCTGGGGTTCCGCGCCCCTTCGGTCACTTCCCTGTCCTCCCAGCGGCATCTCCAGCCGGAGCGCTGGACGTCCACCGGCCGGATCTCCACTCCGTGCCTCTGCGCGTCTTTGACGAGAGTCGCGGGGTGGTAGAAGCCCATGGGCCAGGCGTTGAGCAGGCCCAGCGTGAAGGCCGTGGGGTGGTGGCACTTGAGGTAGGCGCTGGCGTAGGCGATCAACGCGAAGCTCGCGGCGTGCGACTCGGGGAATCCGTAGAGCGCGAAGGAGGTGATCGACTGGACGATCTCGTCCTGCGCCTTGCCCACGATTCCGTTCGCGGTCATCCCTTTGCGGAGCTTGTCCACGATGGCCTGCATCTTCTCCACGGAGCGCTTGGAGCCCATGGCCCGGCGCAGCTCCTCGGCCTCGCCGCCGCTGAAGCCCGCCGCCACCATTGCCACGCGCAGGAGCTGCTCCTGAAAGATGGGCACGCCGAGGGTCCGCTTGAGGATCGGCTCCAGGCTCGGGTGCGGATACTCCACGGGCTGGCGGCCGTTGCGGCGCTCGAAGTACGGGCTCGCCATGTTGCCCGCGATCGGGCCGGGACGGATGATGCCCACCTGGATCACGAGGTCGTAGAACCGGGTCGGATGGTTGCGCGGCAGGGAGGCCATCTGGGCGCGGCTCTCCACCTGAAAGACGCCGATGGTGTCGGCCTGCTGCAGCATGCGGAAGACCTTGGGATCGTCCGGCGGCAGGTGGGCAAGGTCGACGTTGGTCCCCTCGCGGGTGCGGATGGTCGGGACCATCTCCTCCAGGGCGTTGAGCATGCCGAGCCCCAGGAGGTCCACCTTGATGATGCCGAGGTCGGCGCAGTCGTCCTTGTCCCACTGGACCACGACCCGGCCGGGCATGGAGGCGGGCTCCAGGGGGACGACCTCGTCCAGGCGGCCGGCCGCGATGACCATGCCGCCGGAGTGCTGGCCCAGGTGGCGGGGGAGGTTGTGAATGCGCGTCCAGAGGTCCGAGAAGCGCTGGATGCGCGGCTCCTCGGGGTCGAAACCGGCCGCGGATAGCTCGTTGGCAAAGGACTTGGGGTCGCCGTTGGCCACGTCGTAGGTCCAGCTCCCGAGCTGTTTGGCCAGGCGGTCCACCTGCTCGGTGGAGTAGCCGAAGACCTTGGCCACCTCGCGGGTGGCGGAGCGGTCGCGGTAGGTGATGACGTTGGCCGTCATGGCCGCGCCGCGCTCGCCGTAGCTCTTGTAGACATGCTGGATGACCCGCTCGCGCTGATCGCCCGAAGGGAGGTCCAGGTCGATATCCGGCCACTCGCCCCGCTCTTCGGAGAGAAAGCGCTCGAACAGCAGCTCCATCTTGACCGGGTCCACGGCGGTGATGGAGAGCGCGTAGCAGACCGCGCTGTTGGCGGCCGAGCCGCGGCCCTGGACCAGAATGTTCTCCCGCTGGCAGAAGTTGACGATGTCCCAGACGATGAGGAAGTAGCCGGCCAGCTCGAGCTTTTCGATCAGGTCCAGCTCTTTTTGGATCTGGGCCTGGGCCTTGGCCGTGAAGGGGCGGAAGCGGGCCTTGGCTCCGTTCCAGGTGACGTGCCGCAGGTAGGACGCGGCGGTCTCGCCCGGGGGAAGGGAGTACTCGGGGAAGCGGTAGCCCAGGTCGGCCAGGGTGAAGTCGAGGCGGTCGGCCAGGCGGGCGGTCTCCGCGATGGCTTCGGGGAGGTCCGCGAACAGACGGGCCATTTCGTCGGGAGACTTGAGATGCCGCTCCCGGTGGGAGGCCAGGAGGCTCCCGGCCGCGTCCAGGGTGGTGTGGTCGCGGATGGCGGTGAGGACGTCGTGGAGCGGCTTGTCCTCGGGCCGGGCGTAGCGCACGCCGTTGGTGGCCACCAGGGGGAGGCGGAGCCGCTTCGCGAGGTCGATGAGGGCGCGGTTGCGGTGCTCCTCGTCGCGCAGGTGGTGGCGCTGGAGCTCGACGTGGATGCGGCCGCCGAACCAGACCGCGAGCCGCTCCATGAGCTTGCGGGCGGGGTCGAGCCCTCCCAGCGCCAGCTCACGGGCCACGGGTCCCTCATCGCCGCCCGTCAGGCAGTGGAGGCCCGGGGCATGCTCGGCCAGGAGGTCCCAGGTGACCCGGGCCTCTCCCTTGGGCCGGCCCAGGGCCGCGGTGGTCAGCATCCGGCAGAGATTCTTGTAGCCGGTCCGGTTCTCGACCAGCAGGGTCAGGCGGGCTCCGGAGGGGATGCCGAGCGGTCTCTTTTCCTTGTCCCTGCCTTCCGGCTCGGGCACCAGGCCCAACGGACCGGTCTTGGCGGAGCGCTGAGCCTGCTCGACCAGTCCCGGACCTTCGTCGAGCACCACCTCGGCGCCGACCAGGGCGCGGACTCCGGCCTGCTTCGCGGCCTGGTAGAAGCGCGGCGCGCCGTAGACGCCGTTGGCGTCTACCAGGGCCACGGCCGGCAGCCCGACCTCGGCAGCCT
>JANOCF010000826.1:0-6142 GCA_031412055.1 Holophagales bacterium
GCCAGCCTGTCCTGCGGCTGGCGCAACTGCCTCTGGGGTGGCGGGGACGCCGCGGCCAGCAACGGGTGGGGCGGCTGCTGGACCTGGACCAGCCGCTCGGGGCAAGGCTTCGCCGGCGAGCCCACGGCAACGAGCCCCGGGACGATGAGCAGGGCAGGCACGACGTCTTAAGCCGGGCCGAGTTCGACGACGTCAATCGCGCCGTGACGATCAGCCTGGATCGCGGCGAGATCACCGCTCTGAAGGGCAGGATGGCCGGGCGTCTCGACGTCTACATCCTGCGCGAACTGCGCGAAGAGGCCCCGAAGGAAGGCGAGGCCGAGAAGGACCCGGTGCCCACGCCGGAGAACACGCTCTGGCACGGCTCCGTGGTTCTGCATAACGCGACGAGAAAGGCATCAGCCGCGTCACGTTCGCAAACGTGACGACCGTCCAACGCTTTAACGTCACCGAGGAGGAGTTTGGCGACCTCCTGGTGAGGGTGGTCGCGGACGAGGCGGACGGGAAGTGATATGACCGACGGCCGAGGCGGCATCCGATGCCGGTGCCGCCTCGGCCGCTTTCAACGGCTCAAGTGCGGATCTTCTTGACCACCAGCAGGGCGAGACCGATGCTCTCCCCTTCGTCAGCCACCACCAGATCGGCAGTGAACTGGACACGGCGTCCCTCGATCAGCCGGCCACACGCGTTGGCGGCCGAGGATCCCAGGCAGACGAGGTAGACGTCCTGGGTGAAGGGCCGCCGCGGCTCCAGGATCACGAACCGATAGGGCGTTCCGTCGTCCAGAAAATCCAGGTCGTCGATCACGACGATCGTCCCGATGACCGTCGCCTCGGCCTTGTCGGTGCGCGGCACGGCATTGGCGTCGATCTTCTGCACCACGTCCGTACGCATGTACTCCTTGAGCGCCTTCTCGATGGCCGCGCCGGATGCAACGCGGGGTTCGGCCGCAAAGGCCGCGGATGCCGTGAGCAGAGTCACGGCCAGGGTGGACAGCGCAAGCAAACGCTTGGACATCATCATCCTCCTCGAGGAAGTTACGGTGGAACGAACAGCCAGATCGCCGACAGGGCAGCGATCAGGAAGATGTACTGCGCCAGCGCGACGCGGTCGCCTTGCTTCGGCAGGGTACTGAAGACCTGGTAGCCCGCCGCCAGGAACAGGAGGACGAGCAGGCCTTCGCGGGTGATCCACCAGGCTGCGCCGATGGCGGCGGCGGCGAGCAGCCGCTGGCCGCGCGACAGGGCCCGGAAGCCGCGCCCGCCGTCGAGCTGCCAGACCGGGAGCAGGTTGAACAGGTTGATCCATGCGCCCAGCCGGGCGATGGCGGCCCAGATCGGCGCGCCGGTGCCCAGGAAGATCAGCCAGGCCGCAACCGCGGCGCCCAGCCCCCAGATCGGACCCGCGAGCCCCACCCGCGCGTCTTCGCGCTCGTTGGCCGGGGACTGGTGGAGCCGGACGACGGCGCCCAGTCCCGGGATGAACATGGGGAGCGACGCCTTGATGCCGAAGCGCTGAAGAGCCGCCACGTGTCCCATCTCGTGGACGTAGATCGAGGCGACGAGCCCCACGGCGAGAGGCCAACCGAAGAGGGTCCAGTAGACCCCGACGGACAGGAACATGGTGGAGACGGTGCCCAGCTTGGTGAGACCGAGGAGCAGGAGCTTGCCCTTGGTGGCCACGAGGAGAAGGATCCCCTTGAGCTTCCAGGCGAGCAGGGCGAGGGCCGCCAGCCCTCCTCCGCTCTTCCAGGCGGTCCGCCAGGAACGGGAGCGCTGGCCGTCCGGCCCCGGCTTGGGCTCCGAGCTGCTCCCGACCTGCCGGCTCAGAGTCTCCACGCGGCCGGCGATCAGACGGGCCTGGCTCGACTCCGCGGGCAGCAGGTCGAGCATCCGCCGGCGGATCGACAGCTCGGCCCCGACGTCCACCCGTGCCGCGGTCTGCTCCGCCTCGTCCGCCAGGCGCTTCAGCTCCTCGGAGTGCACCAGGGCGTGGCAGAACGGGCAGCTCAGCCGCGAGCTCGGGACCTCGGTCTCGCAGCGGGGGCACTTCACGCAGCGGGCTCGGGCGCGAGCTGCGGCGAAACGTGCTTGCCGACCTCGAAAGGCCCGTCCACGGTCAGGACCAGGCGCTTGTTCTGACGCCAGGCTTCGTAGAGGCCGATCCCGATGATGATGATCCCCATGAAGTTCCCGATCCCGGCCAGGAAGGGCATGGCTGCCGCGAGCAAGACCAGCGCGCCGAGCCCCAGGAGGAAGCCTCCCGCTCCCATCTCCTCGGTCTCTGCGGTAGCCGCGGTTGCTGCCGGCTTCGCGGGCTCCGAGGGTGTGGGCGCGGCCGTACCGACGGCGGATGCCTGCTCCTCGGCGGCCGGTGTGTTCTTTTGGAACTCCTGGAAGATGAGAGGGATGTAGGTGCTCACGATCGCCAGGTAGGTGAGCGCGATGGCGAGGGTCTGGTAGGGCCAGCCGCCGCGCCCCTTGGCTCCCCAATGGACCGCGCGGCCGACCAGGTATCCGACCAGGATGGCGACGATGCCGACCTCGTAGCCGCTCAGCGCGAGCACGGCGTAGTAGATGCCCGCTCCGACCGCCGCCGCCCCGGCTCCTGCCAGCGCGGCCTTGAAGAACCCGCTCGCCCCGGGGCCGGTCGCCATCGCCGCCTCCACGTTGTAGCGGCAGGCCTCGCAGGCCGGCTGGCCGTTGAGCTCGAAGTACGACGAGCCGAGGAGCCTCTGGCAGAAACTGCACTCGAACTGCCGCGCTCCCTCGCCGCCGAACTCGGCGTGATCGAACTGCATCCCGGTCTGCTCCGGTGTGGTGCTCCGGTCCTGGTCCATTGAAAGACGCTCCTTTTCCGCTGCGTGGGCAGCCGCGGACGGTTTCCTGGTCGATCGCCGATCTCCTGGTCCAACAGACCCAGGCCGGTCTCGCCCGCTTCCTTGTCTCGGTGTCGTCGGGAGGGATTGTATTTCAAGGCGCCTTCGCGGCCAATCTTTCGCCGCCAATCTTCCCCGGCTACTGGCGATTGAATACACTTCTCCCATGACACGGCAACGCAATCTTCTCCCCCTGGCCGGGCTGGCGGTCTGTGTGATCGCCTTCCTGAGCTACTTCCTGTTCTTCTACCGGTTCCCGGTGACCCGGGACATCCCCTGGGCGAACTGGCTGCTGTTCGCGGCCGGGCTCGCGCTGGCGGGCATCGGGGTCGCCCGGCCGTTCCGCTGGCCGGAGCGCTATCGTGGCCGGGTCCTGGGGCCGGTTCTCGGGGTCCTCAGCCTGGCTGTCCTCGGGCTCTTCCTCTTCTCCACCGTCTCGATGTCGCGGCAGCTCCCGGCGTCCGCGAACGCTCCGCAGGTGGGCGAGAAGGCCCCGGACTTCACCTTGCCCGACATCCAGGGAAAGCCCGTGCGCCTGTACGACCTCCTTGGACAGCAGACCCGTGGCGGGGCTCCCGGAACGTGGGTGCTCCTGATCTTCTACCGCGGCTACTGGTGACCGTTCTGCAACTCCGAGTTACGGAGTTTCCAGGAACGGATTTCAGACTTCGACTCGCGCGGCGTGCGTATCGTGGCGATCAGCGCGGACGCGCCCAACGTCAGCCGCGAGCACGTCGCCAGGATGGGCTGGACGATCACGGTTCTGAGCGATGAGAAGACCGAGGCTGCCAGGCGCTACGACCTCCTGCACGCCGGTGCCGGGCAGGGCGTAGACATCGCCCGGCCGGCGGAGATCCTGATCGATCCCACCGGCACGGTCCGCTGGCTGGACCTGACCGAGGACTACCGGGTGCGGGCCCGTCCCGAGACGGTGCTCGAAGAGCTCGACAGGCTCAAGGCCGGAGGGTAGCGCCGGCCCCAAAAGCAAAAGGAGGGGCGTTCTCGCCCCTCCTTCCGATCAACCCAGTCCGGCAGGCCCTTAAAAAGACTGCCCGCCGCACGCCCCCATGTCGTTCCGCGTCCCGTTGGGATCGTTGAACATGTAGTCCGGGATGCCCGCGTCGACCACGGCCGAGGCGGCGCCCGCGCAGCACTGGTTGAGCTGCGGGTCGGCGAAGAGCAGGTCCACATCCCCGTAGGTGTTCAGGAAGTCGCCACCGGCATTGCCGAAGAAATCGTTGTAGTGATTCACGAGGGCCGTGTTGGTCGGCGCCGGGTGGGAGTTGACCAGCGTGGCGCTCCCTCCGCCGGTGGTTTGATTCTTCACGAAGATCGAGCTTGCGACGCTCGCCAGGCTGCCGTAGCCCGCGGCGATGGCGCCGCCGTTGGACGCCTGGTTGCTCTCGAACGTGGAGTTCACGACCTCGGCCAGCCCTCCCGGAATCCAGATGGCGCCGCCGTTGCCGGCCGCCGTGTTCCCCTTGAACCAGCACTGCCGGACCAGCACGTTGCCATAGGCCGTGCCGGTATGGATCGCGCCGCCGTCGGTGGCCTTGTTCGCGAGGAACGAGGACGCGGCGATGTCCAGGCGGCCGTTGTGATGAGAGGCGATCGCGCCGCCGTAGGGGGCTGTGTTCGCCTGGAAATGCGCGCCCCGGATGTACGGGTCGGCGTACGCGGTCGTCAGCAGACCGCCGCCGCCGTAGGAAGCGCTGTTGGACTCGATCCGCACGCAGGTGATCGACGGCTTCGCCGACGGCCCGCCGACCCAGATGCCGCCGCCCCGCGAGTAGGCCGCGCCGGTCGCCACGTTCTTCTGAACGATGGAGTTCTTGATGGTGGGCGAGGCGTTGTTGATGAAGATTCCGCCGCCGGCCTGGGCCCTGCCGTTCTCAACCCGGAAGCCTTCGAGAATGCTGTCCCGTCCCTCGGAGGTATTGAAGGTCACTACCGGACCCGTCCCGCCTCCGTTGAGGATCGTGACCGTGGGGCCGCCGGACAAGACGAGGCGAATCGGCTTGCCCAGGAAGTTGATCTTGCCCGTATAGGTCCCCGGCTTGACACAGAGGGTGGAGCTCTTGAAGGGAGCGGCATTGATCGCCGCCTGGATCGATGCACCCACGATGATCGACCCCTTGGGACAGCCCTGATTGATAACACATCCGGACGGCCCGCAGGCCGCGAGCACGGGCTGGGCTGATGCCGAGGCGAGCAGGAGGCTCAAGAAGATCAGATTGCGCCGCATGGTCTTTCTCCTTCAGGAGGGAGGGCGAGCTTGCCCTTCCGGAAAGACGAAACGACCGGTCCGTTCCCCTCAATGTCCGACAAGCTCACTGCTGGCGAAGGCCGCGCCGGCTCCGCCGGCTCGACACGGGTCGCGGTCGTCAACTGGTCGCGGTCGGCCTGGCGCTGGGCCTGCTGGGCGCCAACAACACAGTAGACAAGCGAAGTCGTTGAACCTAAGATGATGCCAGGCTCAGATGCGGACCTCTCTAATCGCATCGAACGGTCGCCTCTGAACCTCCGGTTTGCGGCGTTCGCTCCCGGCACCGAAGTTCTTTTTTGGACAAGGAGGCTGACGTGAGACAGAGAAGCATCTTGGTAGTGCTGGTGGCTGTTCTCCTGCTCGGTATCTCTCCCCTGGCTGCGGCCGACGATCTGGTGATCAAGCGCGGTATCGACGTCTTCACCACGACCGACAACGGCAAGACCTTCTATGACTTCGCCGATGCGCCCATCCCGGCCGGCTTCTTCTGCAAGGGCTCTCCGGCGTACAGCGGCCGCATGCTCCTTCGGGGCCTGCCCCTTGAGTCCCAGATTCCCGGACAGCTCAGGGGGACCGATACCATCATCGAGCGCCTCGACGATGCCACTTTCGACGCGAATGGCGTGGCGGTGACGCGCCTCAAGTTCCGCGCCTTGTCGCTGGTGAGCATCGAACCGATTCGCACCTCCTGCGGCGCCTTCCACGTCTACGTCACCCTGGCCGGGAAGCAGCGCGTGACGACGATGCGGATCTATCGCGAGAGCGAGCGCGGCGGGACCTTCCAGGCGCCTCTCGCGGTCGCGGCGCGCATGAGCTTCGTGCCTGTGAAGGGCAAGAGCTCGCGCAAGCTGGAGCTCACGGGGAGCTTCACCTTCCCCGCCAGCCCCATCCCCTGGTCTTGAGTTGCGTCGTTGTATCTTCCGAGCCGCCGTATGTGCGCGTCGAAGCCATCCCCGCGGCGCGCGGCGGCCTCGGCATGCAGTATGACGGATGGCACG
>JANOCF010000827.1:0-1698 GCA_031412055.1 Holophagales bacterium
CCTGCTCGATGGCCGGCCGGGTCGCCCCAAGGAAGGTCGTGGGCTCGTGCAGCTCGTTGAGGAAGCCCATGGGCACCAGGAGCAGTCCGGCCCGGAAGTTCGCCTGCGGACGCCAGAGATAGTCGAGGTAGGCGAACTCCACGAAGACCTCGTTGGCGTGCTCGTACTCGATCTCGGTGTTGAGCACCCAGCGGTCGTTGAACTTGTAGCCGAAGTAGAGGACCGCCCGCAGCATGTCGAAGGTGTCAGTCCTGCCGGAGGCCGTGCCGTCGTCCCGCTCGGAGTCGAAGTTCTGGTACAGAAGCTCGCCGTAACCGCCGATGGAGAGCCCCTGCTCGGTGCGGTAGATCTTGGAAGCCGCCGGACCGAGCCCATACGAGCCTTCGTCGGCCGGGGCCGCGGCCTCGCCGATCCTCATCGCCTCGATCTCGGCCGCCAGCACCTCCAGGCGGCGCTCCAGCTCGGACAGCCGGTCTCCACCCTCCGCGGTCTGCTCTCCCTTCATGGCCGCGAGCTCGGCCTTGAGCCTCTCGATCTCGCGCTCGAGCTGGCCTACCCGGTCGTCGCTCGACTGGGCCGCCAGCGGAAGGGCGAGAAGAAACGTCAGCAAAATCAAACACTTCCTTACCAGGCTACGGGGGGCGGCCCCCGAGTGCAGGAAACCCATGTCTATTCTCCTCAGGGCTTGTTTCGGAACGTCACGTCCACATTGTCCGCCAGGGGCTCCAGACGGCTCTTCAAGCCCGCGCTGGCCAGCGCTTCCAGGCGCTCTCCCCGCGGCCGGAGCACCAGAACCTCCACTCCGGGATGCCGGGCAGCCCAGTCCAGGGCGGCTTCCGGTCCGAGCACGTAGAGCCCGGTGGACAGGCAGTCCGCCCGCAGCGGATCGGCCGTCCAGACGGTCAGGCTCCCAAAATCGGCCGAGGGCTGGCCGCTCCGCGGGTCGAGGATGTGGCCAAGGTGCTCGCCGGCCACCACGATCCCCCGCTCGCTGTTGCCCGAGGTCGAGACCGACCCGCCGTCGATCGTCAAGGCGACTGCCGGCCGATCCCGCAGCCGGGGGTCGGCGACCGGGATGGACCACGGACCGAGCACCGCCACCTGGCCTCCCAGGTCGAGACTGGCGCGGGTCACTCCGGGATCGCGGACCACCTCTTCCAGGGCCTCGGCCAGCCCGGCACCCTTGCCGAAGCCGCCTTCCTCCAGGATCAGATCGGTCCGCTCGCGCACCGCGATCTCGGGTCCGAGCCGCAGAGTCTCCAGGCCGGTGGCGTCCAGCGCCTTGCGCAGCTCATCCGCTCCCGGGCGCCGGCCACCTTGGCGCAGCCCCCACGCCTGAACGAGCCCGCCGACCGAGGGGTCGAAGGCGCCGTCCGTCTCCTGCCAGCAGCGCAGCGCAGCGCCGAGGTCGGCCGCCAGGGCCGGAGAGAGCAGGAACGGCTGCCCGGCCGGGGCGCGGTTCAGGCGGGAGAGCTCGGTGTCCTCGCGCCAGGTCGAGAGCCGGGACTCGGCCGCCTGGAGAGCCGTTACCGCGCGCTCGCTGGCCAGGAGGGCCTGCTCACGGTCGGCCGCCTCGACATGGATGTCCAGCGACGTGCCCATGACCGACAGACGGCGCTCGACGGTCTCCGGTCCAACGGAGGCGCAGCCGGAAAGGAGCAGCAGCAGGGCGACGCAGGACAGCCGGGTCATCGTCCA
>JANOCF010000828.1:0-1863 GCA_031412055.1 Holophagales bacterium
TCGGAGGCGCGGTCGTTCCACTCGACCAGGAGCTGGTGGCGCTCGCCCTCGGCCAGCATCGCGAGGTCGGCGAGGGCGGCTTCGGGCACGTCCAGGGCGGAGACGAGAAGACTCTGGAGATGTCCGGCCAGCCGGGCGACCGTGGCCTCCGAGAACAGGCCGGCTGCGTGCTCGATCCAGCCGTGCAGCCCGTCCGGGTGCTCCTCCAGGTCGAGAGTCAGGTCGAACATGGACGTGCCCGCATCCACCCGCCGCAGCGCCAGCTCCAGCCCGGGGAGGTCGAGCGCCGGCATGGGGACGTTCTGGAAGGCGAGCACGACCTGGAAGTAGGGGTTGCGTCCCACGGCGCGCTCCGGCCGCAGCTCCTCGACGATCCGCTCGAAGGGCAGCTCCTGGTGCGCGTGCGCTCCCAGCACCGAGTCTCGCACCCTCCGCACCAGCTCGCGGAACGACGGCCTTCCCGACAGGCTCGCGCGGATCGGCAGGGTGTTGACGAAGAAGCCGATCAGCCCCTGCACCTCGGCCCGGCGCCGGTTCGCGAAAGGCGTCCCCACCACCACGTCCTCCTGCCCGGACCAGCGGTGGAGCAGCGCCTGGAACCCGGCGAGGAGCGCCACGAAGAGGGTGGTGCCCTCGGCCCGCGCCAACTGCTCCAGGCCGGCCGCGATATTCCGAGGCAGGGACAGCCGGCGCCGCGCTCCCAGGGAGCCCGAGACGGACGACCGGGAGGCATCTGTCGGCAGCTCCAACAACGGCGGAGCGTCCGCGAGGCTCGCACGCCAGTAGCCCAGGGACCGCGCCAGCGCCTCCCCTTCTCCGGTTTTTTGGATGCCTGCGCGCTGCCACGCCGCGAAGTCCGCGTACTGGACCAGTATCGCCGGTAGTGCCGGCAGTGCCGGCAGCGGCGAGGGCCGATCTTCCAGAGCGGCCTTGTAGAGAAAAGAGATCTCCCGGATCAGCACGCCCATGGACCACGCGTCGCTGACCAGGTGGTGCAGGACCAGGAGAAGGAGATGCCGCTCCGGGGCGAGGCGGATCAGGGCCGTCCGCAGCAGCGGCCCGCGAAGGATGTCGAACGGCCGGCAGGACGCGACCCGCGCCAGCCGCTCTCCTTCGGCTTCAGCTCCCCGCAGCCCCGAGAGATCCACGACGGGCAGCGGCGGCTCTGGTCCACGGCGGTGGACCACCTGGACGGGCCGGCCGCCGACCTCCGCGAACGTGGTCCGCAGCGTTTCGTGCCGCTCCGCGATCTCACGGAAGGCGAGGGCCAGCGCCGTGGCATCCAGGGGGCCAAGCGCGTCCACGGCCACGGCCACGTTGTAGGAGGCCTCGTCCGGCCGGAGCTGGGCGAGGAACCAGAGGCGCTGCTGGGCGAAGGAGAGAGGCGTCCCGGCCGGGTCGCGGGGACGCGGGGAGATCCGGTCGGGGAGAATCTCCCTCCGCTTCTCCCGCAGACGGTCGAGGACCACGCCAAAACGCCTTGGCGCAGGTCTCCCCGTTTCAGCGGGCTCACTCATGGCGAAAGCGCGGTCCCATCCACAACAGAAGACTCCAGCTCAACGTACAGGACGGGGCCACAGCGCTCCTCGTCACCGGGAGGCGGAATCGGCGCTCGTCTCTGAGAAAGAGTTACGGCTGGTGGGAACTTTAAACGAAGGGCTTACAGAGAGGCAAGACAATTCAGCTATAAATTGACCATCCATTGGGCAACACTGCCTACGCAGTGGTCAATTGACAGGATTCTTAAGGATTTACGGTCAGCTTCACGCTCTTCCCAGCCGCGGGCGCCGAGGCCTTGATCGTCGAGAAGCTCTGGACGCTCACGTCCGCCGTCGTCACGGTGAAGGTCTTCGTGGTTTCTCC
>JANOCF010000829.1:0-6968 GCA_031412055.1 Holophagales bacterium
GACTGCCTCGCCTACATCCTCTTCACCTCGGGCTCGACCGGTCGTCCCAAGGGCGTCCAGATCCCGCAGAGGGCTCTCGTCAACTTCCTCCTCTCCATGTCCCGCGAGCCAGGTCTCGCGGCGGGCGACGCCATCCTCGCCGTGACGACGCTCTCCTTCGACATCGCCGGCCTGGAGCTCCTCCTGCCGCTGCTGGTCGGCGCGCGGGTGGAGCTGGCGAGCCGCGAGGAGGTCTCCGACGGCGAGCTGCTGAAGCGGCGTCTTGCCGCCTCCAGGGCCACTGCCATGCAGGCCACGCCGGCTATGTGGCGCCTGCTGCTCGACGCGGGCTGGGAGGGGGACGCCAACCTCAAGGCTCTCTGCGGCGGCGAGGCTCTGCCGTCCGAGCTGGCGGCGCGGCTGCTACCGAAGGTGGGCTCCCTCTGGAACATGTACGGCCCCACCGAGACGACCATCTGGTCGGCCACCCGGCAGGTGGAGGAGGCGGAGGCGTCCGACGGCGCATCCATCGCGGTGGGCGGGTCTATCGACAACACCCGGCTCTACATCCTCGACGCCCGGCGCGAGCCCGTGCCGGTGGGCGTGCCGGGTGAGCTGTGCGTCGGCGGCACGGGCCTGGCCCGGGGATATCTCGTCGCGCAGGAGCTGACAGCGGAGCGTTTCATCCCCGATCCCTTTGCAGCTCAGCTGGGCGCGCGGATGTACCGCACGGGCGACCTCGTGCGCTGGCGTCCGGACGGCCGGATTGAGTTCCTGGGCCGGATCGATTTCCAGGTCAAGGTGCGGGGCTTCCGCATCGAGCTGGGTGAGATCGAGGCGGCGCTGACCTCCCACCCGGCCGTGAGCCAGGCCGTGGCAGGCGTGCGGGGTGATGGGCTGGTCGCCTGGCTCGTCGCTGACGACGTCCAGATGACCGAACTGCGGGAGCACCTGCGCGGTCGTCTCCCCGAGTACATGGTCCCCTCGGCATTCGTGGTCCTGCCCACCTTCCCGCTCACCCCGAGCGGCAAGGTGGACCGTAAGGCCCTGCCCGAACCCGAGCGGGCGACGGCGGAGCGCAGGCGCGGGGCTCTGCGCAATCCCACCGAGGAGCTGATCGCCGGCATCTGGTCCGAGCTGCTGGGCGTCCAGGAGATCGGGCCGGACGACAGCTTCTTCGAGCTGGGCGGCCACTCGCTCCTGGCCACGCAGCTCGCGTCGCGGCTGCGCCGGGCCTTCGGCGTGGAGCTGCCGGTGAGGCAGCTCTTCGAGACTTCGACCGTGGCCGGTCTCGCGGTGGCGGTACAGGCCGCGCGCGGCGGCAAGATCCCGGCGATCCGGCCGGTGCCTCGCGAAGGTCAGATTCCGCTGTCCTTCGCCCAGGAGAGCCTCTGGTTCATCGAGCAGCTGGAAGGCGGCAACGGCACGCTCTACAACATGCCGGCGGCCGTGCGCGTGCGTGGCGATCTGCGGGTGGACGTGCTGGCGGCCTGTCTGCGGGAGATCGTGCGGCGCCACGAGCTGCTGCGCACCCGTTTCGTGGCGGTGGGCGGCCGGCCGTTGCAGGTGGTTGAAGAGGGCTGGCGGCCCTCCCTGCCGGTGGTGGATCTCCGCAGCCTGCCGCCGAAATCCGTGCAGCCCGAGGTCGACCGGCGCATCGCCGAGGATGAGGCCCTGCCTTACAACCTGTCGCGGGGACGGCTGCTTCGCTCGACCCTGTTGCGGGTTGGGGACCAGGAATACGTATTTCTATTTGCAATGCACCACGTTGTTTCCGATCGTTGGTCCATGGGCCTCCTCCTCCGCGAGATGGCCGCGCTGTACCCCGCGTTTCTCGAAGGCCGTCCGTCCCCCCTGCCGGAGCTGCCGGTTCAATACGCCGACTACTCCGTGTGGCAGCGCGGCTGGCTCCAGGGCGAGGCCCTGGACGAGCAGCTCGGCTACTGGAAGGGCCAGCTCGAGGGTCTCGCGTCGCTCGACCTGCCCACCGACCATACCGACCGCACCGACTCCGATACCGCTGCGGGCCAGGTCTTCCGCGCCGGCGACCTGACGTTCGAGTTGCCCGACTCCCTCGCCAAGAGCCTGGAGGCCCTGGCTCGCCGCGAAGGGGCGAGCCTCTTCATGGTGCTCCTGGCTGCCTTCCAGACGCTGCTCCACCGGCATAGCCGCCAGGACGACATCGCGGTGGGCGCGCCCATCGCCGGTCGCAACCGTGCCGAGACCGAGGATCTCATCGGCTTCTTCGTCAACACTCTGGTCCTGCGCACGCGGACGGGCGGCAATCCGACCTTTCGCGAGCTGCTGGAGCGGGTGCGGGAGACCACCCTGGCGGCCTACGACCATCAGGATCTCCCCTTCTCCAAGGTCGTGGATGCCCTGCGGCCGGGCCGGCGGCGCGGCATGGGCCTGGTGGACACGATGTTTACCTTCCAAAATCAGCCCATGCCCGACATGGACCTGCCCGGCCTGAAACTCGACGTCCTGCCCATGCGCGAGGACGCCGAGCTAGGTATCGATTTTTCCCTGTCGCTCCGCATGTGGGAGTCCGAGGGGCGGATGAAGGGCGGCCTGAGCTACAACACCTCGCTCTTTGACCGCTCGACCGCGGAGCGCTGGCGGGAGCACTTCCTGACCCTGCTCGCCGCCGCGGCCGAGAACCCCGAGGTGCCGCTGTCCGAGATGCGGATGCTGGCCGAGGGCGAGCAGATCCGGGTGGCCCGTCCGGTGCGTGTCCAGGAGACCGTGGAAACCCTTCCCGCCGCCACCGAGCCGGCTCCGGCTGTTGCAGCCGAGAGCGTCGCGAAGCAGAGGGCCGAGCTGTCCGGCCGCCGCGAGGGTCTCTCGGCCAGCAAGCGCGAGTTGCTGGAGCAGCGCCTGCGGGGCAAGCTCAAGGGCGGCGCTACGGCATCCGCTACCCGCGCCGCAGCTCCGGCTGAGCCCAAGCTGCTGGTCAGGCTGCAGGCCGGCGATGGCAGCTGCCCGCCCTTCTTCTGCGTCCACCCGATCGGCGGCGCGGTGTTCTCCTACGGAGAGCTGGCCCGCGCGCTGGGCTCCGCTCAGGGTTTCTACGGCATCCAGGCGCCGGGCCTGGAAGGAGGACGGACGTTCACCGACGTGCCCGCCATGGCCGCGGAGTACGCGGCGGCCATCGAGGCGGCGGAGCCGAACGGTCCGTACCTGCTCGGCGGCTGGTCCTTCGGCGGCGTCGTGGCGTTCGAGATCGCACGCCAGCTTCGGGCGAAGGGCCGCGAGGTGGCGCTGGTGGCGCTCCTGGACAGCTGGGCGCCCAGCGCGCTGGCTGACGCCGAGAGCCTCGCCAACCGCAGCGACACCGAGCTGCTGCGGCCGTTCCTGCGCGACCAGGCCGGAGTCCACGGGCACGACGCCGAGTGGCTCGACGAGATGCCGCTGGCCGGCGAGGTAGGGATCGACCGGCTTCTCAGCCAGGCACGGGAGAGCGGACTGCTGCGGACCGACGTGAAGCTGGACCGGGTGCAGGGCCTGCTGGGCGTCTACAAGGCGAACCTGCACGCCCTGTCCACCTATCGGCCGCAGCCGTACGACGGCCGGGTCCTGCTGTTCCGGCCCGAAGGCTCTCACGGCGACGTTCGCCGGCATCCGGCCAACGGCTGGGAGTCGCTGGCGAGCGAGCCGGTCGACGTGCACACGGTCGAAGGAGATCACTACACCATGCTGGCTACTCCTCGGGTCCTCCCGCTGGCGCAGCGTCTGGCCGATGCCATCGCGCGCGCGCTGCAGGCGGAGACGAAAGCCGAGGCGGTGGTTTGAACCGGCGCGAGGCTCACGATATGGAAAGAACTGTTGTCAATCGCTCCGCCTCCACCGTCTCCGAGATCGAAGGCGCGGACCTCGCCGCCGGCCGGCCCGGCCCTGGCTCCGCTCTGCTGCACGGGCTCTTCGAGGAGCAGGCCGACCGCTCGCCAGACTCTGTTGCCGTGGTGGCGGGCGGCACGCGCCTGACTTACGGCGAGCTGGAGGTGCGGGCCAACCGCCTCGCCTGGCATTTGCGGTGCCTGGGTGTGGGCCCGGAAACGCGGGTCGGAATCTGCCTGGAGCGCACCGAGCACCTCCTGGTCGGCGTCCTTGGAGTGCTCAAGGCGGGCGGCGCCTACGTGCCCATGGATCCGACCTACCCGGCGGAGCGCCTGGCGTTTCTCCTGGAGGACAGCCGGGTGCCCGTGATCGTCACCCAGGAGAGCCTGGTGGGGGTTCTTCCCGCGCACGAGGCGCGCCTGGTTCTCCTCGACGCGCCGCAGATCGAGAGCCGTGGCGTGGGGCGGCCGCAGACCGGCGTGCTGGCGCAGAACCTGGCGTACTTTATCTACACCTCCGGTTCGACCGGCCGGCCGAAGGGAGTCGCCATCCCGCACGCGAACGCCGTGGCGCTGGTGCGCTGGGCCCTTCGAGTGTTCCCCCCGGAGGACCTGGCGGGCGTGCTGTTCTCCACGACTCTCTGCTTCGACCTCTCGGTTTTCGAGATGTTCGTACCGCTCGCCGCGGGCACGCGGGTGATCGTCGCCGGCAACGGCTTGGAGCTGCCGCGTCTGCCCGCGGCCCGCGAAGTGACGATGGTCAACACCGGCCCCTCGGTCATGGCCGAGCTGGTACGCATTTGCGGGGTGCCTCCCTCGGTACGCGTGGTGAACCTCGCCGGTGAGGCGCTGCCAGGTCCCCTGGTGCGCGCGATCTACGACAGCACCCTGGTCCAGAAGGTCTTCAACCTGTACGGCCCCTCGGAGGATACGACCTACTCCACCTGGGCTTTGATCGGGCGGGACGAGCAGGGCGAGCCATCCATTGGCAGGGCAATCGACGGCTCGCAGGCTTGGCTTCAGGACGAGTCAGGCCGGCCGGCCGCAGCCGGAGAGGCCGGTGAGATCTTTCTGGGCGGCGACGGGCTGGCCCGCGGCTACTTCGACCGTCCGGATCTCACGGCCGACCGGTTCGTCCCCAGTCCGTTCCCGGGCAGGCCCGGAGGCCGGCTCTACCGCACCGGCGACCTGGCCCGGGAGCTCCCGGACGGCAGCCTCCGTTTCCTGGGCCGTGCCGACCATCAGATCAAGCTTCGCGGCCTGCGCATCGAGCCGGGCGAGATCGAGGCTGCGCTGGTCCGCCACCCTGCCGTGCGCGAGGCCGTGGTGAAGGCGTGGGGCAGGGGCGGAGACGCGCGGCTGGCCGCCTATCTGACCGCCGAGGCTACCGCGCCTTCGCCGGCTGAGCTGCGCGGGCTCCTGCTGAGCACCCTGCCGTCTTACATGGTCCCCGCCGAGTGGGTTTTCCTGGATGTGATGCCCCGCACTCTCAATGGCAAGGTGGACCGCAAGTCCCTCCCCGAGCCGGAGAGGAGGGTAGCTTCGGCCGCGGATTACGTCGCGCCGCGGACGCCCCTGGAGGAGAGCCTGGCCGGCTTCTGGGCCGAGGTGCTGGGGGAGCGGGCCGGCATCCACGACAGCTTCTTCGAGATCGGCGGCAACTCTCTGCTCGCCACCCGCATCTTGTCGCGGATCTACGACAACTTCGGCGCCGACCTGCCGCTGCGTGCGATCTTCGCCGCCCCGACCATCGCGCTGCTCGCCGAGAGCATCGAGGCGCGCGGCCCCCTGCAGGAGGTGGAGGGAACAAGGCTTGCCAGGATCGACAGGCAGGGGCATCTGTCGCTCGCCCCGGTCCAGCAGGGGCCGTGGCTCCTCGACCAGATCATGCCGGGCCGGCCGGTCTACAACATTCCGCGGCTCGTGCTCCTGCGCGGTCTACTGGACCCCGGCGCGCTCGCCGGGGCGCTCTGCGCGGTGGTCCGCCGCCACGAGGCTCTGCGCACGCTCTTCCCGGACGCGGAGGGCAGCCCGCGGCAGGAGATCCGGCCGCCGTCGCCCGTGGCCCTGCCGTTGGTCGATCTCTCCTCGCTGCGCGGGACGGAGAGCGCGGCGGAGCTGTCGTGGCTCAGCCTCCTGCTGGCGCGCCAGGGTTTCGACCTGCGGCGCGGACCGCTTCTGCGCGCGGTCCTGATCCGTCTCGGCGTCCTCCCTGACGCGCCGGACGCGCAGGAGCACGCCCTGTCCCTCACCGTGCATCACATTGTGTTCGACGGCTGGTCCGAGAGGATTCTCTGGCAGGAGCTCTCGGCGCTCTACGCCGCCGCCCTGGAAGGGAGATCCGATCCCCTGCCCGAGCTGCCGCTGCAGTATGCCGACTACGCGGCCTGGCGGCTGAACCGGAACCAGGAGACGGAGAAGGACGAGCTCGAGTGGTGGCTGCACTATCTGCGGGGGATCGAGCCGCTTGAGCTGCCCACGGACCGGCCACGGTCGGCGATGCCGGGGATACCGACGTTCCGCGGCGCCGTGCGGCGCTGGAGCCTCCCGGTGGAGACGGCCGCCGCCGTCGGCTCTCTCGCCCGCGCTACGGGCGTGACGCCGTTCCTGGCCCTGCTCGCCTCCCTCTCCGCCCTGCTCTCCCGCTACGGCGGGCAAGACAGCTTCGCGGTGGGCGCGCCGTTCTCCGGCCGCGGACTCTCCGCGCTGGAGGGGCTGATCGGTTACTTCGTCCATCCCCTGGCTCTGCGCGCCGATCTCTCCGGCCGTCCGACGTTTCGCGAGCTACTCGAGAGGACGCGGGAGTCGATGCTCGCCGTCTCCGCTCACCAGGAGCTCGCCTTCGACCGGCTGGTGCAGGAGTTGAATCCAGAGCGCGATCCGGGCCGCAATCCGATCTTCCAGGTCTTCTTCGAGGTTGGGAACGAGGCCAGGCCTCTGCCCGTGCTGCCCGGCGTCGAAGCCGCGGAGTACGATGTCCACACAGGTACGGCGAAGTTTGACCTCGACTTTGAGCTGGAGGACTGCGGCGGCGTCCTCCGCGCCTTCTGTGAGTACAGCACGGACCTGTTCGACGCCGCCACGGTCGACCGCCTCTGCAGGCACTTCGTCCGCCTGACGGCCCTGGCCGTCACGGCGCCCGACATGCCGTTG
>JANOCF010000830.1:0-5286 GCA_031412055.1 Holophagales bacterium
GAAGTGCACCGCTACGAAGGTACGGTCAATCAGTTCCTCGGCGACGGCTTCATGGCCCTTTTCGGCGCTCCGATCTCCCACGAGGACCACGCACGCCGGGCGGTCCTCACCGCCGTGGGGCTGCAGAAGCTGCTCGGGGAGCACCGGGCCGAGCTGGGCGAGCAATACGGGATCGCGCTCGACGTCCGTATGGGCCTCAACACCGGCTGGGTGGTTGTCGGAGGGATCGGCGACCATCTGCGCCAGGACTACACGGCCATCGGCGACACGACCAACCTGGCGGCCCGCCTTCAGCAGCTCGCGGAGCCCCGGGCTATCCTGGTGAGCGAGGGGACTAGCCGAGCGCTTCAGGGGGCAGTCCAGCTCGAAGCTCTGGGGCCTTTGTGGGTCAAGGGCAAGGAGGAGCCGATTCCCGCGTTTCGCGTGCTCGGTATCGCGGCGCGCCTCTCCGACGACGCAGTGCTCGAAAGCGCGACGCTGTCCCCCTTCGTCGGACGCCGACAGGAGATGGAGATCCTCGAGGAGCTGCGCGAGCGGGCCGCGGAAGGAGCGGGGCAGGTGGTCGGCATCGCCGGCGAGGCCGGAGCCGGCAAGTCGCGGCTGCTCTTCGAGCTTCGCCACAAGCCCTCGGATCTGCCCGCCACCTGCCTGCTCGGGCGCTGCCTCTCCTATGGCGCCGGTGTTCCGTACCTGCCGCTCCTCTACATGCTGCGCAACGAGTGGGGGATCGGCGAGTCCGACGATCCGTCCACGGTGACGGCCAAAGTGCAGGCGGGGCTGGAGAAGAGCGGCATGGATCCCGAGGCATCCCTGCCGTACCTCCTTCGCCTCCTCGGCACGAAGGGCTCGGCCGAGGATCTAACCGAAATCAGCCCGCAGGCCCTCCAGGCCAGGACGTTCACGGTGCTGCGGCAGGTGATCCTGGGCTCCGGCCGGGGCCGCCTGGTCATGCTCGGGATCGAGGATCTGCACTGGATCGACGAGACGTCTGAGGACTTCCTTGCCTTCCTGGTCGAGGGGATGCCCGCGGCACGGCTGCTGCTTCTCGCCACCCACCGCCCCGGCTACCGGCCGCGCTGGATCGAGAAGTCGTATGCGACCCAGATCAACCTGCGGCGCCTCACGCAGCAGGAGAGCCATGTCATCGTCGAGGCCCACCTGCGCGACGCCAGTCTGCCGGAGGACCGCATCGCCGACATCCTCAGCAAGGCGGAGGGCAACCCGTTCTTCCTGGAGGAGCTGACCCACGCGCTGCTGGAGCGGCCGGACGTGTCGATCCCCGACACCATCCAGGGGGTGCTCATGGCGCGGGTCGACCGGTTGCCGGAGGAGCAGAAGCGGCTCTTGCAGACAGCCTCCGTGCTGGGCCGGGAGTTCTCGCTGGCCCTCCTCACCGCGGTGTGGGGCAGCCCGGCGCTCCTGGGTCCTCTGCTCGCGGAGCTGCGGCGCTGGGAGTTCCTCTACGAAGAGCCGACGGCGGAGGAGCCTCTCTACTTCTTCAAGCATGCCCTGACTCAGGAGACGGTCTATCAATCGCTCTTGACGAGCCGGCGGCGGTCGCTGCACGCCGTAGCTGGAAAGGCTTTCGAGGAGCTTCACAACGAGCGCCTGGAGGAGGTCTACGACCAGTTGGCCTATCACTACTCGGAGGCGGACGACCCGCGCAAGGCGATCCTGTACCTGTCGCAGTTCGCAGGCAAGGCGGCCCGCGGCTATGCCCACACGGAGGCCGCCAAGGCGCTGCAGGATGCCCTCGCGCATTCCGAGCGCCTGCCGGCCCCGGAGCGGGACCGGCAGGAGGTGAGCCTGATCCTTCAGCTCGCTCACTCGCTTCTCCCCCTGGCCCGGTTCTCCGAGACCCTGGAGATCTTTCTCCGCCACGGTGAGACCCAGGAGCGGGTCGGAGATCCCGGGCTTGCCGGTCCCTGGTTCTTCTGGCTGGCCCACACCTACAGCTACATCGGCGATCAGGACGCTGCCGCGGCGAACGCGTGGCGGGCGATCGCGGCGGCGCGGGAGGCCGGAGATCTGGATACCGAAGGCAAGGCTTTCTACGTGCTCTGCCGCGACGCCTTCTGGTCCGGGAGGTTCCTGGAAGGGATCGGGCACGGCCGGCGGGCCATCGCCTTGCTGGAGGGGATCGCCGACCGCTGGTGGCAGGGGCAGGCCTACTGGGTCCAGGGTTTCCACCACTACGTCCTGGGACAGTTCGAGGAGGCGCTGGACGCGATGGGGGAGGCTCACGCGATCTGGGAAGCGCTTCAGGATCCACGTCTCGACCCTTCCTGGAGCACCGGCTACTTTCACGCCTCGGTGGGGGACTGGGAGCTGGGCATCGAGGAGTGCAAGGGCGGGCTGAAGAGAGCCCAGGATCCGCTCAACACCGCCGCGGCCCTGGGATTCCTGGGCTATGCCTACCTGGAGAAGGGAGACCTGGCAAAGGCGGTCGAGGCGCTGGAGACTTCCGTGGCGCGGCTGCGGCAAGCAGGGATGCAGCAGCTCCTCGGCTGGTTCGCGGCCTTTCTTGCGGAGGCCTATCTGCTCTCGGGCGGCCCCGGCAAGGCCCGGGAGCTCAGCTCCGAGGCGCTCTCGGTCACCGAGGAGGTTCACTTCCGCTACGGCGTCGGGCTGGCTCAGCGTTCCCGCGGCCGGATCGAGCTTGCCAGCGGGGATCCCGCTGAGACCGAGGCCTGGCTCGAGCGGGCCTGCGAGAGCTTCCGCGAGATCGGCGCGCCCTTCGAGGAGGCCCGTACCCGTCTCGATCTGGCGAGCGCCGCTCACGCCCGAGGGGACTCGGACGAGGCGGCCAACCAGCTCGGGCAGGCCTATAACGTCTTCATGGAGCTTCGTGTCCCGAAATACGTGGATCGGACGGAGCGCCTCGCCCACGAGATGGCAATTTCCCTGGCTGCATCCTCGCCGGCCAGCTAAAAAAGACTTTTTCTGTTCGGCAAAAGTCTTTTTTAAGGCCTGGGAGCTTTCGGGCTTGGCGGAAGGTGTCCGAAGAGCAGGTAAATCTTCGCCTGCGGCTCCTGGTCGGGACGGCAGATCACCTTGACGTGACTCAACTTACGGAAGCAGAAGCCTCCGCCCGCCTCCGTCGGCCAATTCCCCGGTGCTGTCCAGAAGGTCTCGGTGCCCGGCCAGGAGAGAGCCGCATCCCGCTCCTCCGGCCTGCACAGGCCGCGCTTCACCAGCCGGTCGAACAGCTCCTGCCAGCGGGGTTTCCGGCCGGGAAGTCCTGAAAAGGAGCCCTCGATGCCGATTCTCGGCAAAATTCCGATTCCGAGGTCCAGCGACAGGTGGATCCTTTCTACTCCCTCGAAAAGTTCGGCAACGCTCTCGATCCAGGGGATCGCCTGAGGCGAGACCCGGCCCAGGTAGGCGGCGATGCCGTCGGGATCGAGCCCGAAGATCTCCATCCGGAGGGTGTCGTCGCCGCGGGGGAGCAGGCTGAACGCATACAGTAGGTAGGCCGGGGCGGGGATGCTCTCATGGCAGAGCTCGACCAGACGGCGCTGAACCAGGTTGAGCGGCCTGCCGTGGAGTGTGGGAAAGAGCGTGCCGGCCAGCCAGCCGGAATCGATATCCGGGAGGAGTTTCGCGCAGACTACCGGCTGCGGGACGTCCTGGAGCTCCCGATCCAGGTCGAACTCAAGCCAGATCGAATGGACGGGTGAGAGTGAACCCTCGCTCCGAGCCCAGAGGGAGAGCAAGCTCCTGAGATGAGGCGCGGAGAGGAGGCCCGCCAAGCGCAGAGCCTGGTCAGGCTTCTCGATACGAACGGAGAGGTCGATCGGTCGAGCCTCGGAGGCCAGACGGATCTCTAGCGCCGTGAGAAGGTCGCCAGGGAGACGACGGGCGAGTCGGCGCAGGCGCGCCACTCCCTCCGGATGGAAAAGGGGCTCGCCAAGGTGATGCTGCAGGACCGAGAGCCAGTCGTTACAGCTCGCGACCACGTCCGGCTCTTTAGCCTCCGCCTCCGCCGGTCGTCCCGCCAGTTCCGCCGCCCGTTCCGTCGCCCCAATCGCCGCCGGCTGCCTGCTCCAGCTCGTCGTCGGACAGCTCCCGATCGCTGTCCAGGAGCTGTACCAGATCGTCCCGGGTCAAAAGGTATCCCTTCTCCCGGGTCCACTGGAGTAACTGATTCAGATCTTGAGAAAGGTCTCTGAATTCCCGAAAGAGTTCCGAGCTCTGCTGCAAATCGTGGATGAGCCGCTCGCGGCCGCTGGTACTCATCTTCATGACTCCTTCTGAAGTGTTGGTTCCAAGCGTAGTCCTGCCCGACGGCTCAGTCAATCGCACAGCATGAAAGGGAATCCGTCAGACCTTCGGATGCAGAAACCCGCTGGACAGCTTCGGGAATTCCATTTTGAGCGCGGGCTTCCTCCCGACCGGGATCGTCATCCATCCGTATAGTAGGATGTCCCGCCGCCATGCGCCTGCCCAGAATTTTTTGCCTGCTCCTCATGGTCCTCCTTGCCGCTTGCGGTCCGGACCTCGCGGACGATGCTCCGCGTCACGTTTTCTTCATCACGGTGGACACCCTGCGCGCGGACCACATGAGCCTCTACGGGTACCCGCGGGAGACGTCGCCGCGCATGGCCGGGCTGGCCGCCTCCGGTGTGGTGTTCGAGCAGGCCATCGCGCAGTGGCCCAAGACGGGCACATCCTTCGCCTCGATGTTCACCGGTCAGTACCCGCAGACCACGGGGCTGACCCACAAGGCGGCGATCCGCATTCCGGAGGAGTACACGACCCTGCCGGAGCTTTTTCAGCAGAGCGGCTACACCACGGTCGGCGTGGTGTCGAACGCGGTGCTGGCCGCCCGGTTCGGGTGGAACGACGGCTTCGACGAGTTCCTGGAGACCTGGGGCGGCGGCGAGGACTTTCCCGACGACCCGCACGTCTTCCGCGAGCTGATCCATGCTCCGAAGGTCAACGAGCTGGCCCTGCCGCTGCTGGAGAAGCACGCCAAGGACGAGCGCCTGTTCGTCTGGCTCCACTACACCGATCCCCATGCCCCCTACCTGCTGCCGGAGGGCTTCGCCAACCCGTTCCTCGGCGACGCACGGTTCCAGGGGGAAACAACCGTGCCCCGCAAGGTGGCGCGCGGGTACAGGATCGACGGCCGGGACGATCTCAAGTACTACGTGGCCCAGTACGACGCCAACGTCCTGGTGACGGACACGTACATCCAGAAAGTCCTGGAGCGCGCGCGGGAGCTCGGCCTGCTGGAGGACAGCCTGATCGTCTTCACCGCCGACCATGGCGAGAGCCTGGGGG
>JANOCF010000831.1:0-6701 GCA_031412055.1 Holophagales bacterium
CACCCCCGCTGGCACTGCGGGCACCGCGCGCCAGATACCGGGGAGGGATCACCACCCCCTCCTCCACCAGCCGCGTGGCCCCCGGCGGCATCGAGCCGGGACGGATGCCGCCGATCTCGGCGTGATGGGCGCGGCTGGCCACGAAGCCGAGGAGGTCGTTGCGGTCGAATACCGGGGTGACGACCGTGACGTCCGGCAGGTGGGAGCCGCCGTACGCGGGGTGATTGGTCACGATGACGTCTCCCGGCCCCATGGGAATGACCTGGCGCAGCGTGCGCACGCAGAGGCCGAGGGCGCCGAGATGCACCGGAATGTGGGGGGCGTTGACCACGAGCTCGCCGGCCGTGTCGAGCAGGGCGCAGGAGAAGTCGAGGCGCTCCTTGACGTTGGTCGACACGGCGGTGCGGCGCAGCCGCTCCCCCATCTGCCGCGCCACCGCCGCGAAGCGGTGGGTGAACAGCTCGAGCTGGATCGCTTCAGGGGCCATGGTCTGTCCCAATCCTACCAGCGAAGTGGCTTGTAAATTGCACCTCTCGCCCCGTTGACTATGCCGAGACGAACGACCTCTCTCAAGAGCTTCTCCGCCCGAGCCCTGAAGCACGGATACCCGCGGCCCCTCCTCGAGCGGGCCGACTGGCAATCCTTGAACGGGTCCTGGGACTTCGCCATCGATTCCGACCAGCAGTGGGATAATCCCGCCGAGGTCACCTGGAAGGCCACCATCGTGGTGCCCTACTCGCCCGAGACCGCCGCGAGCGGCATCGGCAACACCGGCTTTTACCGCCGGTGCTGGTACCGCCGGACCTTCCAGCCTCCACCCCTCGCGCACGGCGAGCGCCTCCTGCTCCACTTCGGCGCCGTGGACTGGGCGGCCACGGTCTGGGTCAACGGCGCCCCCGTGGCCCGGCACGAGGGCGGCTACACGCCGTTCTGCGCCGATGTCACCGACGTTCTCATTGCCACAGGGGCCGCGGGCGCTACCGGCGAGCAGACGATCGTGGTCCGCGCCGACGACGATCCGTCCGACCTGTCCAAGCCGCGCGGCAAGCAGGACTGGCAGCTCGAGCCGCACTCCATCTGGTATCCGCGGACGACCGGCATCTGGCAGACCGTGTGGCTGGAGAAGGTCCCGCCTACCTGGGTCGACAGCATCCGCTGGACTCCGAGCCTCGACCGCTGGGAGATCAGTTTCGAGGCGTGGATCGGCGGCCAGCCCCGCGAGCGGCTGCGCCTCGGAGTCAAGCTGACCGCCCGCAACCAGGTCCTGGCCGACGACACATACACGGTGGTGGCCGGCGAGGTCCACCGGCGCATCGCCCTGTCCGATCCCGGCATCGACGACTTCCGCAACGAGCTGCTCTGGAGTCCCTCGACGCCGACGCTCATCGAGGCGCGGATCCAGCTCTGGGCAGACCGCGGCGAGCTGGTGGACGAGGTGCAGAGCTACACCGCGCTGCGCACCATCGGCATCCAGGGCGACCGCGTGGTCCTCAACGGCCGCCCCTACCAGCTCCGCATGGTGCTCGACCAGGGCTACTGGCCCGAGACCGGCCTCACCGCTCCGGACGACGACGCGCTGCGCCGCGACGTGGAGCTGGCCAAGGCCATGGGCTTCAACGGCGTGCGCAAGCATCAGAAGATCGAGGATCCGCGCTACCTGTACTGGGCCGACGTCCTCGGACTGCTGGTCTGGGAGGAGATGCCGAGCGCCTACCGGTTCACCAAGCGCTCAATCCAGCGTCTCACCAAGGAGTGGCTGGAGGCGGTCCGCCGCGACTACAGCCATCCGTGCATCATCGCCTGGGTGCCGTTCAACGAGTCCTGGGGCGTGCCCAACCTGCCGGACAGCCAGTCCGAGCGCCACTACGTGCGTGCCCTCTACCACCTGACCAAGACGCTCGACGCCTCCCGGCCGGTGATCGGCAACGACGGCTGGGAGAGCATCGCGACGGACATCATCGGCATCCACGACTACGACTCCAACGCCGAGCGGATCGGTCGGCGCTACTTCGCCGACGACCATCTGCCCCGCCTGCTGCAGCGCGAGCGTCCCGGCGGGAGGCTGCTGGTTCTGGAGGAGGCCGCCCACACCGGCCAGCCGGTGATGCTGACGGAATTCGGCGGCATCACCGCCTCGGCCGAGCGGGGGACCTGGGGCTACTCACGCGCCAAGACCAAGGAGGAGCTGTCCCAGCTCTACGCCGACCTGCTGGCTGTCGTGGGCACGCTTCCTCTCTTCTCCGGCTTCTGCTACACCCAGTTTGCGGATACCTACCAGGAGGCGAACGGCCTCCTCCGTGCCGACCGGACGCCCAAGTTCCCCCTCGAAGAGATCGCCGCCGCCACCCGGGGAGAGGGTCTGCCCCGCAAGGTGCTGGCGACGGGAGTGAGCGGGATCGGCACCCGGCACGAGCCGGAGGCGCCACCGTTCGACGACGACTGATGCCGAGCCTCCACAAGCGGACCCTCGCCAAGCCGGACGGCCGCGCGCTGATCCTCTACGGGCGCCAGCCGCTCGACGAGGGCATCGCAGGCATGGAGGCGCCGAGCCCGGGCGTCACGCCGCCCGGCACCAGGTCGCACCTGCGGTGGCACCCCCTGCGGGGCGAGTGGGTGGCCTACGCCAACCACCGCCAGAACCGCACGTTCCTGCCGCCGCCCGAGTACAACCCGCTTGCGCCCACGACCGACCCGGAGCATCCCACCGAGGTGCCGGCCGGCAACTGGGACGTGGCGGTGTTCGAGAACCGCTTCCCCACGCTGACGCTCCAGGCCGAGGAGCCGGCGCCGGAAGCGATCGTCGACACCCGTCCGGGCAAGGGGGTCTGCGAGGTGGTGGTCTTCACCCAGGACCCCAAGGCCTCGCTCGGCGCGCTCCCCCTGGACCGGCTGGAGCTGATCTTCGAGGTCTGGGCCGACCGTCATCGCGAGCTGGGAGCGCGGCCCGAGGTCCAGTACGTGTTCCCTTTCGAGAACCGGGGGGTCGAAGTCGGGGTGACGCTCCACCATCCGCACGGCCAGATCTACGCCTACCCGTTCATTCCGCCGATCCCGGCGCGGGAGCTGGCGCAGCAGCGCGCCTGGCTGGACGAGCACGGAAGCGGCCTGCTGGAGGACCTGATCCGGGACGAGCTGGAGGACGGCCGGCGCACGCTCTACGTGGGCGAGAAGGCCCTCGCGTGGATGCCGGTCTGCGCCCGCTACTCCTACGAGGTCTGGGTGGCGCCGCGCCGTCCCGCGGCCTCGGTGGCGGACCTCGACGCGGAGGAGCGCGCCGATCTCGCCCGTGCCCTGAAGACGGTGCTCCTCAAGTACGACAAGCTCTGGGACAAGCCGTTCCCGTACATCCTGGTCTTCCACCAGGCGCCCACGGACGGCGAGCCCCATCCGGAAGCGCACCTGCACATCGAGATCTATCCCGCGTACCGCATGCCGGGCCGTCTGAAGTATCTGGCGGGCAGCGAGATCGGCGCGGGGGTCTTCACCGCGGATACACTGCCGGAAGAGAAAGTGGCCGAGCTGCAGGCCGTGGAGGTGACTCTTGACTGAGGCGGAGACGGAGCGCAGCACCCAGGGGTTCGCGGAGGTGTTCGGGCGGGAGTCCACGGTGTCCGCCGACGCCCCCGGCCGGGTGAACCTGATCGGCGAGCACACGGACTACAGCGGCGGCTTCGTGCTGCCCTTGGCCATCCCCCTGCGCACGAAGGTGGAGATCGGCACCCGCATCGGCACGCTGGTGCGCGCCTGGAGCGCCAACCTGCACGACCCGAAGATCGAGGAGTACCGGCTGGGCGAGGAGACCCCGGGACGCGGCTGGCTCGACTATGTGCAGGGGGTGACGCAGGTGCTGCAGAACGAGGGTCACCGCCTCCGCGGCTTCGACCTGCGGATCGACTCGGATGTCCCCCTCGGCAGCGGCCTCTCCTCCAGCGCGGCGCTGGAGGTCGCGCTGATCCGCGGCCTGCGGGAGGCGTTCGACCTGGAGATCGACGACCTGCAGATCGCCAAGTTTGGCCAGAAGGCCGAGAACGACTTCGTGGGCGCCCCGGTGGGGATCATGGACCAGATGGCCGCGAGCCTGGCGGACGAGGGCAAGGCGCTCTTCCTGGACACGCGGTCGCTGCGCTTCGAGCGGGTGCCGCTGCCGGCCGGATCCGAGCTGGTGGTGATCGACTCGGGCGTGACGCACAGCCACGCGGGAGGCGAGTACCGGACTCGACGCCAGGAGTGCGAGCAGGCCGCGGAGCTGCTCGGCTTTTCCCAGCTCCGGGACCTGGACATCCAGGATCTCTGGCGTCTGGCCGCCCTCCCCGAGCCGCTGGACCGGCGGGCGCGCCACGTGATCACCGAGAACGCCCGCGTCCGCGGCGCGGTCTCGGCCATGCGCGATGGGGATCTGGAGCGTCTGGGCAAGCTGCTCTATCTCTCCCACCAGTCGCTGCGCGACGACTACGAGGTCACCATCCCCGAGATCGACCTCCTGGTCGAGCTCGCCCGCCGCGAGCCGGTCGTCTACGGCGCCCGCATCACCGGCGGCGGCTTCGGAGGCTCGGTCGTCATCGTCGCCGAAGCCGGCAAGGGCCGCCAGCTCGGCGAGAGGATCGTCGCGGAGTACGCCAAGCAGACCGAACAGAAGGCAACGCTGCTGATCCCGGCCGGGTGAGCTTCCGGCGTCCGCCGCTCCTGGGGTATCATGGAGGGGCGACGGAGGGAGAGCGGACGAGTTCGATACCAAGCTCAACGAATTGCAGACAGACTTTCCACCCCTTGTGGCCAAGATCCCCAATCAGTAGGTTTTCGAGAGCTCACGGAGACACCCGGCCGCGGGCCAGGCGGTCGATCTCCTCGGCCTTCGGCCAGCGCAGGATCATCGAGAAGAAGCTGGCCAGGCACAGCACCACCCCATAGAAAGAAGACCCCGAGAGCAGGGCCACGAGGAGGCCGATCAGCGCGGCCAGCTCCAGGACGGCGAAGCTGACCAGGGTCGCCCGCTGATAGGCCGACGCCAGATTCAGGGGATCCGTAGGAAAGGCCCGGTTCGAAGGAAGGCCGGTGCGGAGGAGCGCGGTGCGGAGGCGGGAGGCGAGGAGGATCAGCACCGCCGCGAAGAAGGTCAGCGCGATCGGCAGGGCGGAATGAAGCTTCCCGAAGGGGCTTAGCTGGAAGCCTTCCACCAGGAACCAGCCCAGGATGCCGTACGCGAGGACGCTGCCCGCGAGCACCATGCAGATCGTGCGGAGCGCGCGCATCCGGCTGGCCAGGAGTCGCTCTCGGGTAAACGGTTCCGCCATCAGGGAGAATCTACCTCGCGGAACGCCGAGAGCACCAGATTGCCGGCCGCGTCCACACTCCCCCGCCAGCCGGCGTCGACGACGGTGGCGCTGTGGCTCTCGAAGACCAGCGCCGGTCCCTGGAAGCGGTTCCCGGAACGGAGCTGACCGCGGTCGAAAACCGGCACGTCCTTCCAGGAACGTCCAAGCCAGCAGGTCCGCGTCTCGGAAACCACAGCTTCAGCGGTCTCCTCCGGCAGCGCCAGCTCGTTGCTGCCGAGCAGGAAACCCGGCTCCGGCTCCGCGGACGAGGCGACCACCCGCACCGATTCCAGCTCGATGGCCCGACCTTCGGGGGCGTAGCCGTAGATCTCCCGATAGGCCGTGCCGAAGGCTTCGTGGGCGCTCTGCCCCTCGGACGGCTCGATGGGCAGCGCCTCATCCTGACCCACGAAGCGCAGGTTGAGGATGCGTCGCCGGACCTCGACCCGCTCTTCGGGGATGCCCTCGGCCGCCACGGCCGCCGCCGCCTCCCGGCCCAGGTCGTCAAGCCAGCCGGGGAGCCGGTCTACTACCTGGTCCAGCGGTTCCAGGACCTGCCGGTGAGCGAAGCGCTCGACCACGGCCGCTCCCAGGCCGAGAGCGGACAGCAACCCCGCGTCGCGCGGCACGACCACGTGCCCGATCCCCAGCAGCGCGGCCAGCGCGCAGGCGTGCTGGGCTCCGGCGCCGCCGAACGCCACGAGCGCGTAGTCCGACGGGTCGTAGCCCCGGCGCAGAGAGATGCCCCGGATCGCCTCGGCCATCCTCTCGTTGGCGATCTCCAGCAGTCCGTCCAGCAGCGCCTCGCGCCCGGGAGCGCTCTCTCCCAGGCTCGCGAGCAGAGCCTCCAGCGCGCTCTCCGCTGCCTGGACATCGAGGGGGATCTCGAAGCGGGACGGGTCGAGCCGGCCAAGGACGAGGTTCACGTCCGTGAGCGTGAGCGGTCCCCCGGCGCCGTAACAGGCAGGTCCCGGCCAGGCTCCCGCGCTCCGGGGTCCGACATGGAGCTGCGCGCCGTCGAAGCCGCAGATCGAGCCTCCCCCGGCCGCTACGCTCTCCACGGCCAGCGCCGGGGCCACGAGATGCGCGTCTCCCACCCGGTGCTCGAACACGTACTCGAAGTCGCCGTCGTGGCGCGCCACGTCCGTGCTCGTGCCTCCCATGTCGAAGGCGATCACCCGAGGGAAGCCGGAGCGCCGGCCCGAGAGCGCCGCTCCGACCACTCCGCCGGCCGGACCCGAGAGCAGACTGTCCTTGGCCCGGAACGAGGAGGCGCTCACGAGCCCGCCCGCGCTGGTCATCACGTGGAACGATCCACGGGAGATCGCCCCTGCGACGCCCTTGAGATAGCTCTCCAGGATCGGTGAGAGGTAGGCGTCCACGACCGCG
>JANOCF010000832.1:0-1607 GCA_031412055.1 Holophagales bacterium
TCGGCACTATACGGCCCAGGATGATCTGGTGGTCGGAGCGCCGGTGTCCGGCCGCGACAGGCCCGAGGTCGCGGGCTTGATCGGGTTCTTCGTGAACACGGTGGCGTTGCGGGTGAGCCTGGCCGGCGATACCTCGTTCAAGGAGCTGCTGGCGCGGGTGCGAGAGGCTGCATTGCAGGCATACGCCCATCAGGATCTCCCCTTCGAGAAGCTCGTGGCGGAGCTGGTCCCCGGACGTGACCTGTCGCGCAACCCGCTGTTCCAGGTGATGCTCGCCGTCCAGAATCTCCCGCCCGAGGAGAACGTGGACAAGGGGCTGACCGTGAGGTCAGCCGGCGTGTCGAGCGCCACGGCGAAGTTCGATGTGACGCTTGGGGTGCAGGTCGATAGCGGGCGGACCACCCTGGAAGCCGAGTACAGCGTCGAGCTGTTCGATGCCGTTACCCTCCATCGGCTCCTACAGCACCTCATCCGCGTGCTTGAAGGCAGCGTGGACTTCCCGGATCGGCGCGTTTCGGAGCTGCCTCTGCTGAGCGTCGCGGAGGCGCAGCAACTCGTCGAGTGGAACGACACGACGGTCGCCTTCCCGACAGGCATCTGCCTGCACGAGCTGGTTGAGGCGCAGGTGAAGCGCACGCCGGAGCGGCCGGCGGTGATCTTCGGTGGGCAGAGCCTGACCTATCGTGAGCTGGACGGAGCGGCCAACCGTCTGGCGCGGCGCCTGCGAGGTTCAGGGATCGGGCCGGAGAGCGTTGTCGGCGTTCTGGCGGAGCGCTCGCTCGACCTGGTTGTGGGGCTGCTGGGAGTGCTCAAGGCGGGTGCGGCCTATCTGCCGCTCGATCCCGACTATCCGGCGGAGCGTCTGGCTTACCTGATCGCCGACTCGCGCGTGCCGGTGGTGCTGGCACAGGAGCGTCTGGTGGGTAGCCTGCTGGAGTCGGAGGCACGCATTCTCCTGCTCGACGGGGCGGCGGAGGCGGGACTCGACGAAGCCCGACCAGGGCCAGGTGCGAGTCCGTCGAGCCTGGCCTACGTGATCTACACCTCGGGCTCGACGGGCCGTCCCAAGGGGACGATGGTCTCACATCAGGCGATCGTCAACCACATGCTGTGGATGCAGGCGGCGCTGCCGCTTGAAACCTGCGACCGGGTCCTCCAGAAGACCTCGTTCAGCTTCGACGCCTCGGTCTGGGAGCTCTGGGCGCCGCTGCTTGCTGGCGCGCTGCTGGTGATGGCTCTGCCGGGAGAGCAGCGCGATCCCGACGCTCTGATTCGTAGGGTGCGGGAGGATGGCGCGACCGTGCTGCAGGTGGTGCCGTCGCTGCTCGGCGCGCTTCTGGAAAGTATTGAGGGTGGCGGACTGCAGGAGTGTTGGACGTTGCGGCGGGTCTGCTGCGGCGGCGAGCCCCTGACGGCGGTGCTTGCCGAAGATTTTTTCCGTGCCCTGGACGCGGAACTGGTCAACCTCTACGGCCCCACGGAGACCGCGGTGGAAGCCGTCTTCTGGAGCTGCGAACGGGCCGGCTGGCAAGGATCGGTACCTATCGGCCGCCCCGTTTCAAACACACAGGTCCACCTTGTGGACCGGGAACTGCGGCCTGTGCCGG
>JANOCF010000833.1:0-1751 GCA_031412055.1 Holophagales bacterium
CCTCGGCGCAGCCGGCGCGGGCGAGCCCGTCGACGGCGGTCTCGGTCATCAGGTCCACCCGCGACTGGATCATGAACGGGATGTGCGCGTCCCGCGCCTCGATCTCGCGCGCCAACTCGGGGAGCCACTGCGGGCGCAGGCCGAAGATGTCGTCCGCGAACCAGATGTGGTCGGGGTTGAGCAGGCGCTTGACCAGGGCCATCTCCTCGGCCAGGTTGGCGGGGGAGCGGATGGCGTACTGCTGGCCCCAGATGGGCTTCGCGCACCAGTTGCAGTGGAACGGACAGCCGCGCGTGCTCACCAGGTTCACGCTGTAGTAGCCGTGCGCCCCCTTCCAGGCTGCCCGGTAGCGCTCGGCGTCCACCAGGTCCCAGGCGGGGATCGGGAACACGTCCGGGTGGCGCTCGGGCGGGCGCTTCGCCGTGAGCCGGACGCCGCCACTCCCATCAGGAAGAGCCATTCCCGCGATCTCCTGTACGTCCCCGGCCCTGCGGCCGTCGAGCGTGTCCAGCAGCTCGATCAGCGTCCAGTCGGCTTCTCCCAGCAGGGCGTACTGGACGCCATGGTCGAAGTAGAGCCCGGGGTGGTCGCTGATGTCGGAGCTGGAGGCGATCACCGTGGCCCCGGCGGCGCGGGCGAGGGCGCTCATGCGCCAGGCGGCCTCCCGGGCGTGGGTGAGGCACATCTTGGTCAGGAAGTTGAAGCTGTCCTCGAAGAGCACCACGAAGCGCGGGCGGTGGCGCTCCAGCGCCTCGGCGAACTCGTGCTCCCCTTCCGACAGCGTGGCGTCGAACAGGGCCACGGACCAGCCGCGTTCCCGCAGGTGCCCCGCGGCATAGAGAGTCCCGAGCGGCGCGTAGGGCCGCATCTTCTGGACCTGCTTGGGATCGTTGCGTAGGACGAAGGAGTGGGCGAGCAGGACGTCGCTCATCGGTCCGGGCTCTCCTCTGATGTTCGGGTCCAGGCGCGGTCCAGCCGACTATAGCCCGGCCCTCTCTGCGGGTCAAACTTTCAGCGATCGGGCTCGTAAGCTGATTCGTAAGGTTGATGCCTTAACCTGGGGGGGAGTTGGGGAGCGTGAGGCCTGGCCTCCGCGCTCCGTCCCTCCCTCAAAGGCGGCCATCGGGCCGCCTCTTTTTATGGGGGTCAATTATGGAGCTCAAACACTCCGCCCCCTTCCGCCGTAAAAGAGTCGTCGCAGTTTCTTCTGTCCTGTAAGATGATGCCCAACCGTTCCATCTCTGCTGGAGAACCCTTGCGCCCCAGACTCTTGCTGCCGGCCCTGCTGCTCCTCGTCCTTCCCGCCGCCGCTGCCGCCGCTGCGGTAATCCCCATCGGGGGCCAGGTCTCCACTCCCGGCAGAACCCTTCCCAAGGACGCCCGAGCCCTGTTGATCCCCCTGGTATCCCAGGATCAGGACAGTTCTCTGGAGCTGGAGGGCAAGGCCGATCCCGCCCCGGTGGCGAGCGTGCCCGTGTCCGCGGACGGTACCTTCCGCCTGGACGCGCCCGAGGCCGGCATGTGGAAGGTCGTGGTCCAGGCGCCGGGCTTCGTCCCCAGGGAGCACACGCTCATGCCGCTGCTGGAAGAGACCGAGCTGGCGGCCGTCAAGCTCGACAGGGACGCGAAGCTGGAGGTGCGCGTGACAGGCCCCGACGGCCGCCCCATGGCCGGCGCCCGGGTCCGGGCTGGCGCTCTGGATCGCCGTTTTCCATGGGAAAGAACGAGTGGGAGGTGCCCGCCCGGACCGG
>JANOCF010000834.1:0-2180 GCA_031412055.1 Holophagales bacterium
GCAAGGTCGAGCAGATCCGGGCACGGATCGGGGAGCTCGATGAGAGCGTGGAGCGGGAGACCTGGTCGCCCGTCGCCAGCCTGTCTAACGTCCTCTTGAGCCACGCGCTCTGACGCAGGCGCTCGCTCCGGGCAGGCCCCCCGGACCCAGGCAACCCCAGACGATCCCCAGAATTACGATTCCCTTCTGTAAACTTGGGTAGGAGGCGCGGTCTCCGGAGACGGGCGGAGACGGGCGCCGCCATGCAACCTATGAAGGAGGTCGACACATGAGGTACATGCAATGAGCCGGTCGCTGGGGCAGATAATCCTGGCGCTGCTCTTGATCGGCGGCGGGTTTCTGGCTGGACAGGCCGCGCCGAGGCAACCCGTGGATGTTAGCGGGTCAGTCACCGGGCCGGCGGCCGGCGTTCAGCTGGCGCAGTCGCAGTCTCCGGCCCAGGCGCAGGCCCTGGCGCAGGGAAGCGGCCGGCCGGCGCCGGTCGTCCGCCCGGAGCTGGCGGAGGAGGAGCGGGCGACCATCTCGCTCTTCGAGCGCGCGTCGCCGTCGGTGGTGTACATCACCTCGCTGGCGCAGCGGCAGGACTACTTCAGCATGAACGTCCAGGAGATCCCCCAGGGGAGCGGCTCCGGGTTCATCTGGGACCGCCAGGGCCACGTGGTCACCAACTTCCACGTCATCCAGGGGGCGAGCGCCGCGCAGGTCACCCTGTCGGACCAGTCCACCTGGGACGCGGAGCTGGTGGGCTACGCGGCGGAGAAGGACCTGGCGGTGCTGCGCATCCGGGCGCCGCAGGACCATCTGCGTCCGCTGCCCCTGGGGAACTCGGACAACCTGCGGGTGGGCCAGGGGGTGTTCGCGATCGGCAACCCGTTCGGCCTGGACCAGACGCTGACCACGGGCATCGTGAGCGCCCTGGGGCGGGAGATCCAGTCGGTCCAGGGCACGCCGATCCGGGACGTGGTCCAGACCGACGCCGCGATCAACCCGGGCAATTCCGGGGGTCCGCTGCTGGACAGCGCCGGCCGTCTGATCGGCGTGAACACGGCCATCTACAGCCCGTCCGGTGCCTACGCGGGCATCGGCTTCGCGATCCCGGAGCACTCGGTGCGCTGGGTGGTGCCCGACCTGATCCGCTACGGCCGGGTGAACCGTCCGACCCTGGGCGTGCAGTTGGCGAACGATTCGGCGGTCCGGCAGCTCGGGCTGGAGGGTGCGCTGATCATGGAGGTCACGAGGGGCAGCGGCGCGGAGCGGGCGGGTCTGAAATCGACGCGCCGCGGCCGGGGCCGGAGCATCGAGCTGGGCGACGTGATCCAGTCGATCGACGGCAAGCCCATCGAGTCCTCGGGGGATCTCATCCTGGCCCTGGAGGAGCGCAAGGCCGGAGACGTCGTGCGCGTCGGCATCCTGCGCGACGGACGCCGGCAGGAAGTCCAGGTCCGGCTCGACGCGCAACCGCAACGTTAGGGTGGGATCCGGAAGCGCCATACCCGCGGGTTGAGACGCTGCACCCGCAGGTGTGGACGCCGCACCCGCCGGTGGAGAGGCTGCACCGGGCGGTAGGACTGCTTCACCCGCGGGTGTGGAGGTCGTACCGGCGGGTGTAGCGTCGCAACCTTCGGGGAAAACTCATCCCCGGCTCTGTCAACTCTTTCCCTTCACGTACCCGCCTGCCCACGTCAGGGGGAGTCTCTCCCCAACGCGTACCGCCCCCGCGCGCAACGGGGAAGGGGCCTCTCCCCAGAGGGGAAGGTCCTGTCCGCAATGGGGATGGCCCCGTCCCCGACGGGGATGATGCCTTCCCCGAAGGGGACGGATGCCTTCCCCAAAGGGGATGGTGCCTTCCCCAATGGGGATGAGCCTTTCCCCAACGGTGATGATGCTCTCCCCGATGGGGAGGAGCCTTTCCCCAATGGGGACGGGCCTCTCCGTGAAGGGGATGACCGTTTCCCCAACGCGTACGCGTTGCTCCGGATGAGGACGAGCCCTTCCCCAAAGGGGACGAGCTTCTCCCCTACGCGTACGCCTCGCCGGCACAGGGGACGGCCTCTTCCCCGAAGAGGAGGTCTTTTTCCCCCGTGTGCCATGGGCGCTAGCTTTGTCCTGAGTGGGTGTCTCTGAGCCCCGGAGAAGGCATCCTCAACCGCTGCCAACATCTTGTGTCCGTCCGTGGTGAG
>JANOCF010000835.1:0-4908 GCA_031412055.1 Holophagales bacterium
CCAGGACCCGGGGATGGTTGTCTCGGGATATCGCTCGGGATACTACCTGAGCGCCCGTGGCCCGTCCCGTGATTTTCGGGACCCACCAGGAGTCGTCCTTGCCCTACACCATCGGCCTCGATACCCGGAAGATTCAGGAACCCGGGATCGGTACCTACATCCGGAACCTGGTCCGCCACCTGGCGCGGCTCGATTCGGAGAACCGGTACGTGCTGCTCGCGCGGCCCCAGGACAGGGACATGTTCCGCGACCTGCCGGACAACTTCCTCCCGCGTTACGAGAAGTCGCCCGTGTACTCCGCGCGCGAGCTGGTCGCGCTCTCCTGGCAGCTCTGGCGCATGAAGCTCGACCTCTACCACTCGACCCACTACGTGCTCCCGGCCGTGGTCGGCTCTCCGGCGGTGGTCACGATCTACGACATCATCCACCTCCTCCATCCGGACTTCCTCCCCAGCCGGCTGGCCTTCCTCTATGCCCAGCGCATGATCCGCCGCAGCCTCTCCCGGTCCGACCGGCTGATCGCGGTGAACCAGAACACGCGCACGGACCTGATGAAGCACTTCGACGTGGACGGCCGCAAGATCGACGTGGTCTACAACGGGGTCGAGGACGCCTTCCGCAAGAAGCTCCCGCCCGAAGAGCTGGAGCGGTGGCGGCGCGACCTCGGGCTCGAGCGCTCGTACCTGCTCTTCGTGGGCAACCCCGAGCCCAAGCGCAAGAACCTGGACACGGTCATCCGGGCCTACGCCCGCGCCCGCGAGATCGCGGCCTTCGACGCCCCGCTGGTCTGCGTGGGCGAGCGCACCGGCTCGGACTTCAAGGTGCGCCAGCGGGCCGCGAGCCTGGGCGTGGCCGACCACGTCCGCCTGCTCGGCAAGGTGGCCCCGGAAGCGCTGCCGGCGATCTACCAGGGCGCGAGCCTGTTCCTCTACCCCACTCTCTATGAAGGCTCCGGCCTGCCCGTGGTCGAGGCCATGGCGTCCGGCGTGGCCGTGATCACGGCCAACACGTCGGCCCTCAAGGAGATCGCGGAGGGGTACGCCCATCTGGTGGACCCGCTGGACGTCGAGGGCATGGCCAGGGCGATGGCCAAGTGCATGTCCGACGTCGAGCACCGGAACAGCCTGGCCAAGCTCGGGCGGCAGCGGGCGGAGGACTTCAGATGGAGCCAGACGGCGCGCAAGACGCTGGAGATCTACCTGACCGCGATCCAGGCGGGCCCGTCGCGGCAGGCCACCCGGCATTCAGCGGCATCGGCGGCGGCAGCGGCTCCGGCGCGCCAGGTGCAGGATCCCGTGGGAGGAGGGCCCTCATGATCTCCGTACCGTCGCCGATGCCCCCCGTCCCCAGCGAGTTGCGGGTGGCCCTGGTCCACGACTGGCTGACCGGCATGCGCGGCGGCGAGCAGGTGCTGGAGCACCTGGCCGCCATGTTCCCCGAGGCCCCGATCTACACCCTGTTCCACTTCCCGGGCAGCGTCAGCAAGGCCATCGAGTCGCACCCGATCCACACCAGCTTCCTGCAGCAGGCGCCCAAGGTGCGCGAGCACTACCGGCGCTATCTGCCCCTCTTCCCGGCCGCCATCGAGGAGTTCGACCTCACGGGGTACGACCTGATCGTCAGCTCCAGCCACTGCGTGGCCAAGGGGGTCATCCCGTCGCCCGACGCCTGGCACGTGTGCTACTGCCACACCCCCATGCGCTACGCCTGGGACCAGGAGCATGTCTATTTCCCCCAGCGCAAGGGCGTGGGAGCGCGGGTGCGCGGCCTGGTCCTCTCGGGGCTGCGCGCCTGGGACGTTTCGTCGGCCTCGCGCGTAAACCTCTACGTGGCGAACTCGAGCTTCGTCGAGCGGCGCATCCGCACCTACTACGGCCGGGAGGCCGAGGTCATCCACCCGCCCGTGGACGTGGACTTCTTCACCCCGGGACCGTCCCAGGAGAAGGGCTACTGCGTAATGGTCTCCGCCCTGGCCCCCTACAAGCGCGTGGAGCTGGCCATCGCCGCGTGCGACCGGCTCGGGCTGGAGCTGCGGATCGTGGGCGACGGCCCCGAGGCGGAGAACCTCAAGGGGCTCGGCAGCGCCCGCACCCGCTTCATGGGTAACGTCGACCGGGAGCGCCTGCGCGACCTCTACCGCGGGGCGCGGCTCTTCATCCAGCCCGGGGTCGAGGACTTCGGCATCGCCTCCGTGGAGGCCCTGGCCTGCGGCACACCGGTCGTGGCGGTGGCCAAGGGGGGCATCCTCGACGTGGTCGAGGACGGCCGGCACGGCCACCTCTACCCGGACTGGGGCGGAACTGCCGATTTGGCAGAGGCGATTGACAAAGCTCTGCGGATCGGATTCAATCACTTGGACTTGCGCGGCAGAGCGGAGTCTTTTGCAACCATGCGGTTCCATCACCGTATTCAAGCCCTGCTGCGATCCCGTTTCCATTCCGACCGGAGGGTCGCTCTGTCTTGATCCAGCAAAGACACCGGACGACGTCGGGCGCCTACCTGGCTGGCGATCTCGGCGCGACACTCGCCGCATTTCTGACCGCCTGGGTCCTCCGTTTCCACATCGAAGTCATCCCCGTTACCAAGAGCGTTCCGGAGTTCGGGCCGTATCTGCGGCTCCTCCCGTTCATCCTGGTGATCTGGCCGGTGGTCCTCTACTTCCACGGCCTGTACCAGAGCCGGCGAGGCAAAAGCCGGGTCGACGAGGTCCTCACCGTGGCCGTGGCCGTGCTGCTCGCCAGCATGCTGCTCCTGGTCGTGATCTTCTGGTACCGGCCGCCTACCCCGGTCGGCGGGTATTTCACCTACAGCCGCGCCTTCCTGGGTCTCTTCGCGCTCGCCGACTTCGTCTTCGTGGCCACGTCGCGCATGGTCCTGCGCTCGGCTCTGCTGCGCATCCGCCAGTCGAACAACAGCCTGCAGCGCATCCTGGTGGTCGGCGCGGGCGCGCTCGGCCGGGAGATCACGCAGAAGCTCCTCGGGCACCGCGAGCTCGGCTTCGAGGTCGTGGGCTTCCTCGACGACGACCCCGGCAAGGTGGGCTCCACCGTCCTGGGCGTGCCCGTGCTCGGCACCCTGCGCCAGGCCGAGGAGGTCCTCGCGGTCTGCCAGATCGACCAGGTGTTCATCGCCCTCCCCCTCGAGGCCCACAAGAAGATGCTCCAGATGCTGGAGCTGATGGCGCGCGAGTGCGTGGAGGTGAGGCTGGTCCCGGACGTGCTCCAGTACGCCACCCTGCAGGCCACGCTGGAGGACGTCGACGGCACGCCGGTCATCAACCTCTCGCAGGTGCCGCTCCAGGGCTGGAACAGCATGGTCAAGCGCGGCATGGACCTGGTGGTCGCGGTCGCGGCGCTCGCCGTGCTGCTGCCCCTCCTGCCCTTCCTCGCGCTCGCCATCTGGCTGGAGGACCACGGTCCGATCTTCTACCGGCAGGAGAGGATGGGGCTGGACGGCAAGCCGTTCATGATCATCAAGTTCCGCTCCATGAGGGTCAACGCCGAGGACAGCAGCGGTCCGGTGTGGGCGATCAAGGGCGACCCGCGCCGCACGCGCATCGGCGCCTTCCTGCGCCACTGGTCGCTCGACGAGCTGCCGCAGATCTGGAACGTGCTGATGGGCGACATGTCGATCATCGGCCCGCGTCCGGAGCGTCCGACCTTCGTCCGCGAGTTCAAGCACAAGATCCCCCGCTACATGCTCCGCCACCGCGTGAAGGCCGGCATCACCGGCTGGGCCCAGGTCCACGGCTGGCGCGGCAACACCTCGATCAAGAAGAGGATTCAGTACGACCTCTACTACATCCAGCACTGGTCGCTGAAGCTCGACTTCAAGATCCTCTGGATGACCGTCCGGCACGCGCTGCGCCACAACGCGTACTAGGCCGGCCGCCACGGCCTTTCATAGACAGCCTATAATTTTATCCAGCAAACGTTGGATAGAGGTCCGGAGGCCCAATGGAGGGCCTCCGTGTCTGTGAAAGGACTCCCATGTCCAGAAAACTCTCGTGGGCCGCCGTGTGCCTGGCTGCCATGGTCGCTTCGCCCCTCTTCGCCCAGGCTCCGGACCTGACCTATCACACGGTCGCTCCCTGCATCGTCGTGGACACCCGCGTGGCCGGCGGCGTCTTCGTGGCCAATGAGACCCGCACCTACACCGTGGTCGGCAGCGGCTCGCTCGCGACCCAGGGCGGCTCGTCGACCGGCTGCGACATTCCCGGCTTCTCGAACAGCATCCCGCAAGCCCAGGCCGTGGCCCTCAACATCGTCGCGATCAACCCGACCACCGCGGGCCACCTCCAGGCCTGGGCCGCGGACACCACGACCACCACGGCCGTGGTCAACTTCACGACCGGCGTGAACGTCGCCAACACTACGCCGGTCGCGGTGGCGCAGAGCACCGGCGTCGGCGACTTCAAGATCAAGGTGAACATCGCAAGCTCTCACGTCCAGGTGAGCGTGGTGGGCTACTACGCCAAGGCGATCCAGACGGTCTACGTGCACCCCGTGCCCGGCGACGGTACCGGCAGCGGCACGCGGTTGATCAATGCCCTCGCCGGCATCACCAATGCCTCGGCGACCAAGCGCTACGTTGTGAAGGTCGAGCCGGGCATCTACGACGTGGGCTCGACCGGAGTACAGATGAAAGCGTACGTGGACATCGAAGGCTCCGGCCAGCAGGCCACGGTGATCAAGGGCACGGGCGGAAGCGATCCGGACACGGCCGGCGTGGTCAAGGGCGCCGCGTCTTCCGAGATCCGCGACCTGCAGGTCGCGGCGGACGGATCGGCGACCGCGACCATCGGCATCCTCCTGCCCGACACTGCGAACACCAGCATCCGAAACGTCACGATCACGGCGGGCGGGTCGAGCAGCAACTGGGGTATTCGAAACCTCTCCAACACCTCGT
>JANOCF010000836.1:0-5024 GCA_031412055.1 Holophagales bacterium
CACGCCGTCCACCCGGTAGGAGCCTTCCGCGTCCACGATTCCCTGCTCCGGATAGCCTCTATCGGGAGAGAGCGCCGACACGTGGAGCTCGTCCTGCTCGCCGGGCGCCAGTCCCAGGATCCGCCCGCGGATCACCGCGCCCGGGAAGAGCCTCAGCTCGAGGCCGTCCACGGGGTTGCGGCCGACCCGGACCATGCCGGGGAACGACGAGGTGGCGAAGTCCCGGGCGCTGCCCTGCAGCCGGTACTCCCCTTCGGTCACGTCCGTGAAGGTGAAAGAGCCGTCCGCCGAGCTGGCCGAGTTCCGGGCCATGGTCCCCTCGGCCGGCCAGAGCTGGATGGCGGCGCCCGCCACCGGGTCGCCGCTTCCGTCGACCACGTAGCCGGAGACGTCCACCCCGGCCGGGAAGGTGAGGTCCAGCCGGTTCATGCCCAGCCGGATCTCCACGGCTTTCTGGGCGCGCAGATCCCGGTCGGAGCTTTCCGCCTGGACCAGGTGCGGTCCAGCTTCCAGCCCTTCCAGGCGATAGCGCCCGTCGCTGTCGGTCCGGCTCCCGGAGAACGAGAGCACACCCTGCTCGGACCGTTGCCCCTCGGCCCGCACCATGGCGCCTCGGGCGGACCTGCCCTGGCTGTCCAGAACCCGGCCTTCGATGCTGGCGCCCCGCTCCAGGGAGATCTCGACGAGGGACGCCTCGCCCTGCTCCGGGATCTGCAGCCCCGGAACCCGCTTCGGCAGGTAGCCGGGAGCGTCGACCTGCAACTCGACCGTCCCCGGCTCCAGGTCGGCGAGGAGGAAGCGTCCCTCCTCGTCGGTCCTCGCCACGTCCCGGGTCCTGCTGTGGGATGAGCCGCTGCCCTCCAACGTGACGCTGGTGGTATCCACGAGGGAGATGCTGGCCTTCGGAACCGGTTCGCCCTCGCTGTCGACCACCTGGCCGGCCAGGGTCCGCCCTTCCCGCAGCTCGACACGCAACGGGGAGCCATGACGGGCCTCCACGCCGGGAAGGTTCGCGGGGACAAGGCCCTCGCGGTGTACCTGGAGGTCGAAGCGCCTGCCGCGGGGCAGGTCCGGGAAGCGGAAGCGGCCGTCGGACCCGGTGAGAGCCTGCTGATATCCCGATCCGAAGAAGGCTCCCACGTCGTCGGTGGGCGAGAGGGAGACGTCGGCCTGCGCGACCGGATTGCCCCGTTCATCCGTCACCCGCCCTTCGATCGCGGCTCCGGACTCCAGGGTGATGTCGCCCAGCTCGTGCTCCTGGATCCTGGCCGGGATCTCCAGGGCCTCGCGGAAGGCCATGGCGAAGCCGGCGCGCTTGACCTGTAGATTGAACCGGCCGGGGCTCACATGGAGGAACCGGAAGCGGCCGGCGCCGTCGGACACCGCGCGCAGCGGTTCGAGGTCGTAATACCCTGCCGGGCCGGGAAGCTGGGCAAGGCTCAGCTCGGCGCCGGCCACCGGGAGGCCGTCCTCGTTCAGCACCCTGCCGAAGGCCACCGATCCCCGGCTCAGCACGAAGCGCACAGGCTTGGCGCTCCGCCCGGATGCCGGCGCGTCGGCGGCGGCGTCGGCGGATAATCTCGCGGGGGCGAAACCCTCCAGAACCGCCGTGACGTCGTGGGGTCGTCCCGCCGGGAGCTGCCGGAGCATGAAGCGGCCGTCGGGGCCGGTCCAGGATGTCCTTTCGTCGAGTGGCAAGCCCATACCCTGCTGCGACCAGGCATAGGTCCGAACCCGGACCTGGGCGAGCGGCCTGCCGGTCTCGTCCACCACCTGGCCCGCGATCGTGCCCGCCGGATCCAGGACCAGCGTGAAAGGGGTGTTCCGGTCCCGGCTCCAGGGCTGAACGTCCTTCATCCTGCCCCGGGCCAGCGCTTCGACGCGCCCCTCGTCGCCCGAAGGGGCGCGCAGCTCGAAGTCTCCCTGGGGTCCCGAGCGGGTCCAGGCGCTCCCGCCGGTCCAGACCAGCGCTCCCGCGAGCGGATCCCGGGTGGCTCCGTCCAGCACCCGCCCGGTCACGGCCGTCGGCGCCCGCAGGGTGACCACGGGGACATCCGTGCCCTCGGCCGCCTCCTGGGTCATGACGACCTCGAGACGAAGGCCGTTCGCGTCCTGGACGATGAGGTTCAGATCACCTTTGTCGGGAATGGGCATCGCGAACCGGCCGTCGGGTCCGGTGAGCCCCAGCGGCCGGCCCCGGCGGGTTAGGCGGACCAGGGCTCCGGCGACCGGCTTGCCGTTGCCTCCGCGCACCTCGACGGTACGGGATCGCGGAGCGGGGAAGCGGAAGGTCTGAGTTGCGCCGGAGGAGGACGTCGTGGCGGTGCCGTAGAGACCGGGGGTGATGACGGTCAGGGTCAGCACCTCTTCTTTCGAGCGGAGGACGGTCGCCTTGCCCTCCTGGTCCGTGACGGCGTCGCGGTCGGCCGGGCGCCACGCGGCATCAGGCCCCGAATAGGACGCCTGAAGCGTGGCTCCCGCAAGCGCTTTGCCGTCTGGTCCCGCCGCCCGTACCTCCAGCGGGTAGGCTGCGGGCAGCTCGACCGTGGGCAGCTCCGCGTCTTCGACCACAAGGGGCAGGAAATGTTCCATGGGGAGCCGCCCATCGGCCCGGACCTGGATCCAGAAGAAGCCGCTCTCCGGCGACTGGAGGACGAACGAGCCGTCGGCGGCGGGCCTGGCGGAGGCGAGGGGCGGCACGGTCTCACCCTTGAGCTGCCGGAGAGCGTCGGCGTAGCTGAGGGGATAGGGGCGCAGCTCGACCTGAGCTCCCTGGAGACGCTGAAGACCCTGGGGGTTGGCGATCCGGCCCGTGATCCGCAGCAGCTCCGCGAATCCCGGAGCGGGAACGGACAGGATCGCCAGGAGAAGGAGAGCCGCGCGCATGCTACTTCTTGTAGCGCACCCGCACGCCCTGGAGCGCCTCGTCGGGCTTCATGGTCTCCAGCTTCTTGAGGTCGTACTCCCAGACCAGGGTGTTGCCGTCCTTGCGGTGAGCATTGTGCTCGACGACCTGGAAGGGGGCGGTGATCTTGAAGGCGACCCGCAGCCCCTTGAACATCTCCTCCATCTGCTTCTTGTCCTCGGGCGAGAGCTCCATCTGGGACGCCTGCTCCTTCTGCTCGGCGATGGGGTTCTGCGTGGGGCTGGTCAAGAGAAAGGTGCCGCCCTCGTCCACGAACGTCAGGCCGCTGAAGGGCGATTCGACGGGGTTGCCGCCGCCGGGACCCGGGCCGGCCGCCTGCTCCTCCCCTTTCTTGGGAAAATTGATTTCCCGCAGCTTGTCGATGTGGTCGAAGCCGAACAGGAAGTTGGCGGCGATCCCGAGGTCCTCGTCCTTGACGGAGCTGTCGAGGAGAGTGATCCCTTTGGGGAGCGTCTTCTGGAACTCGGCCTTGTTCTTCTCGAAGTCCATCGGACCGCCGGGCTCCTGCTTGCGCGAGGCCAGGAACTCCTTGCGGGCCTGCGCGAGCTCCTCGGCGGTGGGCTCGCCTTCCTTGCCCGCCATGGAGCGCTGCATGCGGGTCATGAAGCCGACCATCGGCTCCATGTCCACCTTCATGGAGAACCCGGCCTTGCCGGACATGTTCTTTTCGAGCGTCAGCGTCTGCTCGATGTCGAAGCACCCGGTCAGCAGCAGCCCGGACAGGCTCAGCACGGCGGCACAAATTTTCTTCATGGGGAATCCCCTCCTCTGGAGGGAATTGTAGCTGATGGGTCCTTCGCTGCTTCAGTTGACCCGCGAAGCCTCTTCCATCTTCTGCGCCTGGTAGTGGGCCATGATCGGCTCGATCAGCGGGTCGAGGTCTCCCTGCATGACCATGGGGAGCTGATGGAGCGACAGGCTGATGCGGTGATCGGTCACCCGGCTCTGGGGGAAGTTGTACGTGCGGATCTTCTCCGAGCGGTCGCCGCTGCCCACCATCTTGCGGCGCTCCTCGGAATAGGCGGACTCGGCCTTCTCGCGCTCGGCCTCCAGCAGCCGGGCCTTGAGCACCCGCAGCGCCTTGGCCTTGTTCTTGATCTGGCTGCGCTCGTCCTGGCAGCTCACCACCAGCCCGGAAGGCAGATGGGTGAGACGGACCGCCGAGTAGGTCGTGTTGACCCCCTGGCCGCCCGGTCCGGAGGCGCAGAAGCGGTCGATGCGGAGATCCTTCTCGTCCACCTCGACCTCGACATCTTCGGCCTCGGGGAGCACCGCGACCGTCACCGCGGAGGTGTGGATGCGGCCGGCCGACTCGGTCTCCGGCACCCGCTGCACGCGATGGACTCCGCCCTCGTACTTGAGGCGGCTGTAGGCGCCGCGCCCCTCGATGATGGCCGACACCTCCGTGATACCGCCCGCCTCGGACTCGGACAGGTCGATGATCTCGATCCGCCAGCGCTGCTGCTCGGCATAGCGGCTGTACATGCGGAACAGCTCGGAGGCGAACAGCGTCGCCTCGTCGCCGCCCGTGCCGGCCCGGATCTCCAGCACCACGTTGCGCTCGTCGTTGGGATCCTTGGGCGTCATCTCGACGCGGAGCTTCTCCTCGAGCTGCTGGATGCGCTGCAGGAGCTGCTCGCGCTCCTCGCGGGCCATCTCGTACATCTCGTCGTCCTTGGAGAGGCTCGCGAGCATCTCCTCGGTCTCGGCCCGCTGCTGCTGGACCCGCTTGAACTCACGGAAGATCTCGACCGTGCGGGAGATGTCGGAGAGCGCCTTGTTGGTCTCGGCGTAGGCCTTGCGGTCGGACATCACCGACGGATCGGTCAGCCGCTGGGTCAGCTCTTCGTGGGTCTTTTCGATCTGGGACAGTTTTTCTTCAAACATGATTTTGATCTCAGGCGAGGGCGGGAGCTTCTTCCGCGGCGGCGACCTCCGACGGCAGCAGCCCGTCCTCCCGCAGCGCTTCTTCCAGCGCGATGATGGCGACCTCCAGCATGTCGTCCGTGGGCTCCTGGGTAGTGATCCTCTGCAGCATGAGACCCGGCGCGACCAGGGCCGCAAACAGGGGCGCGGCCCGCTTCTTCGCGGTCAGGCG
>JANOCF010000837.1:0-3241 GCA_031412055.1 Holophagales bacterium
CCCATGTCCGACACCGTGGTCAGCCCCAGCTCCAGGCAGTGCCGGGCCGCGGCGAGGATCTCGCGCCGCCGGGCCTCCACCGAGGCGGGAGGCATCCGGCTCGCGACCTCCATGGCGTTGTCGATCAGGACGCCCGTGGGATGCCCTTCCCGATCGCCGGCATAGCGGAGGAAGCGGCCGCCCGGGGGGTCCTGGATGTCGGGACCGATCTGCAGGATCTCCATGGCCTTGGCGTTGACCAGAGCGGCATGGCCATCCACGCGGGTAACCCAGACCGGGTGGTCCGGCACCGCCGCCGTGAGCGCGTCCTGCGTGGGGAAGTCCTTCTCGGGCCAGAGGTTCTGATCCCAGCCCCGGCCCTGCACCCAGGTTCCGGCAGGGACCTTGGCCGCGGCCTCGCGCACCCGGCGGATCACCTCGTCATACGTCGGCGCGGCCGTAAGGTCGACCTGCGAGAGCGCCTCGCCCAGCCCGGCAAGGTGCGAGTGGGCGTCGATCAGCCCGGGGATCACAGCGCGCCCGGCCAGGTCGATCACCCGGGTCTTGGGACCGCGGAAGCGCTCGGCTCCGGCATCCGGTCCGAGATAGACGATGCGCCCGGCGCGGACCGCCAGGCTCCCCTCGACCCGGCCCGCGGGCTGGACGGGGTAGAACACCCCTTGTTTCAGGATGAGGTCGGCACTGTCCTCTCCATAGGAGGGCTGGCCGGTCACGGCGAGGGCCACGACGAGCAGAAAGAACGGCAAAATGCCTCGATTCATGTAAGTTAACCCCATCTTCGGTCGCCTGGCCTCACCTGGGTGGGTGCAAAGACCAAGCCACGAAAAAAGTCATGTCCCTGCTATGCTCCGGGCCATGCCCCCTCCTGTCCTGGTGCCCCTCGACGAGATGATCGCTCGCCTGGAGCGGACCTTGGAGGCATCGCCCGCCGACGCCACGGAAATCATCTGGGTGGAGGCCCGCCGCGGCCAGGAGAGCAACGGCAAGCAGCGCCGCGACTCATACGAGCAGCAGGAGCGCACCGTGCTCGTCCGGGTCCGCGAGTCGGGCCGGTACGGCATCCACCGGGCCGGCGCGAGCGAGGTCTCCGACCTGGCCAAGGCCGTGCGCGAGGCGCTCGCCGTGTCCAGGCTCGCCGCGCCGGAGCCGCTGGCCCTTCTTCCAGAGGGGGCCGACGCGGCCCTCGCGCCCTCCTCGAACCTCCACGATCCTGAAATCGCCCGCATGAGCCCTGCCCGCGCCCGGGAGCTGGTGCAGCGCCTGGGTGATCGGAGCGAGCGGGGAGAGACCGTCCTGCTCGGCTGGGCCGAGGTGCGGATGGCCGTGGCCAACAGCCGCGGCCTCCGCCGCGCCGCCGAAGCAACCACGGCCTGGGCCGCGGTGAGCACCGGCCCGGATACCGGAGCCGGCTTCGCCTCGGCCGCCTCCCGCTCGCTGGCGGGGCTCAATCCTGCCGCGCTGCTGGCCCGAGCCCGCGAGCGCCAGGCGCCCCCGAACCTGGAGCCGGTGGCGCCGCCGGACGCTCCTGTTCCCCTGGTGCTCTCCCAGGAGGCCGCCGCCGGGCTTCTCGGACTGCTCAACCGCCGTGCCCTCACCTCCACCTCCTTCCACGACGGGAGTTCCTTTCTGCGCGGCGCTCTCGAAGCGCCCGCATTCCATGCCGCCCTGAGCCTTCGGGACGATGCAACCGATCCGCGCGGCCTTCCCTTCCCGTTCGACCTCCTGGGCTCGGCCAAGCGGCCTCTGGACCTGGTCGACAAAGGGGTGTTCCTCACTCCGGCGGTGGACGACCGGCTGGCCCGGAAGCTCGACCGCCTGCCAACCCCGCACCTGGTCGCTCCCGACGAGGCGGTGCCAAGCCACCTCTTCCTGCTGCCCGGCACCCTGCCTGACACCGAGCTGCTGCGCGCCGCCGAGGGCGGCCTGTGGATCGGCGCTCTCGACCCGATCGAGGACTTCGACCCGGGGAGCCTCCGCCCCGGGCCGTGGCTCGGGGCGTGCGCAGGATCGAAGGCGGGCTCGGACGTCCGGTGCCCGACCTGCTCTGGGAAGACGACCTCCGAGCCCTGCTCTCCGCGGTGCTTGGAGTCGGGACGGAGCCGGTAACCCAGATCCAGGGAGACGGCCTCTTCGGCGGGATCACCACCCCGCTCCTCGCGTTCGAGCGCGCCCAGGGGTTCCGTCCGCTCGTTTAGTCCTGCTCGTATTTCTTTCACTGGGAGCGCTGGCGTCCTCGCCGGATCTAACCAAATTGAAAGAGGCCGGCGGGGACGCCGGCGCTCCCAGTAGAAACCCTACTCCCAGATCGCGACGTCGAACCGTCCGTTCGAGTCCGCGGCGCCCCGGTACATCCCTTCCGAGTTGAACACGAGCGCGATGGAGCCGTCCTTCGCCACGCCGACCACGCCGCCGTCGTCCTTCTGGAGCTTGCGGTGGATGACCTCGTCGGCGGCCTGCTGAATAGTGAGCCCCTTGTACTCCATGAGAGCGGAGATGTCGTGCGCCACCGTGTGCTTGATGAACTGCTCGCCCCAGCCCGTGGCCGAAATGGCACAGGTCCGGTTGTTGGCGTAGGTGCCGGCGCCGATCACCGGGACGTCACCCAGGCGGCCGAACCGCTTGTTGGTCATTCCGCCGGTCGAGGTGGCCGCGGCCAGGTTGCCGTGGACATCCAGCGCCACCGCGCCGACCGTGCCCTTGGGCTTCTCCGGTTTCTCCGCCGTCTCCTTCTCCTTGCGCAGCGCCTCTTGGAGCTGATCCCAGCGCTTCTGCGTGAAGAAGTACTTCGGATCGACCTTCTCGACCTTCATCTCCTCCGCGAACGTCTCGGCCCCCTCGCCCACCATGAACACGTGCGGGGACTTCTCCATCACCATGCGGGCCAGGGAGATGGGGTTCTTGACGGTCTTGACCCCCGCCACCGAGCCGCAAGATAGATTCCGCCCGTCCATGATGGCGGCATCGAGCTCGTTGGTCCCGTCGTGGGTGAACACCGCGCCCTTGCCCGCGTTGAACAGGGGATTGTCCTCCAGCGTGCGGACCACCCGCTCGACCGCGTCGAGGCTGGTGCCGCCGTCCGCCAGGACCTTCCGGCCGGCATCCAAGGCCGCGCGCAACGACTTCAAATACTCCTCCCGCTCGCTCTCGGGGATGTTCTTCGGGATCGTGCCCGCCCCGCCATGAATGGCAAGCGCCCAGGAAGGCTTGGCCATGGTGGCCTTCTTCTCGGGAGAGCTTTCAG
>JANOCF010000838.1:0-1512 GCA_031412055.1 Holophagales bacterium
AGCAGGATCTCCCCTTCCGGCGCATACCCGGCCCCGGTGACCTCGTACATCCTGCCGTCCACGTGAATCCGGCGGACGGTCATCTCGTCCTTGGTGAGCGTCCCGGTCTTGTCCGAGCAGATGACGGAGACGCTGCCCAGCGTCTCCACCGCGGGGAGCCGGCGGACCAGGGCGTTGCGCTTGACCATGCGCCGCACCCCGAGAGCCAGCGAGATCGTGACCACGGCCGGCAGCGCTTCGGGCACCACCGCCACCGCGAGGGCGATGCCGAAGAGGAGGATGTCGAAGAAGGGCTGGTCGCGCACCAGCCCGAGACCGACCACGACCGCCACGACCGCGAGTCCGGCGAGAGCGAGCATGCGGCCGATCCGGTCCAGATTGCGCTGGAGCGGGGTCGGCCCGCTCTCCACCGACTCCAGCATGCGGGCGACCTGCCCGAACTCGGTATCCATGGCGGTGGCGATGACCACGCCCTTGCCGCGTCCATAAGTGACGGCCGTCCCCGCGAACAGGAGATTGCGGCGGTCGCCGACCCCCAGCTCGCCCTGAAGGGCGCCGGTGCTCTTTTCGACCGGGACGGACTCGCCCGTGAGGGCGGCCTCCTCGGCCTTGAGGTTGGCCGATTCGATCAGGCGCGAGTCGGCGGGAACGCGGTTGCCCGCCGCGAAGAGGAGGACGTCGCCCGGCACCAGCTCGCGGGCCGCGACCTCGCGCTGCTGGCCGTCGCGCAGAACCGTGGCCATGGGCGCGGCCATCTCCCGGAGCGCTTCGATGGCCCGGTCGGCGCGGTACTCCTGGATGAATCCAAGCAGGACGGAGAGCAGGAGGATCGCCCCGATGACGATCGCCTCGACCGTGTGGCCGAGCACGGCGGACATGGCCACCGCGGCGATGAGGACGATGACGAGGACGTTCTTGAACTGGGAGGCGAGGACGGTCCAGGGGGAGACGCTCTTGGCCGCCTGGATCTCGTTGGGACCGTGCTCCCGCAGCCGCTTCGCGGCCTCTTCCGCGCCGAGCCCCCGCGCCGCATCCACTCCGAGCCGCTGCAAGACCTCGGGAACTTCGAGCCGGTACCAATCGCTCATGATCCCCCTCCTCTCCCCCGTTTGGGGCTGGGGGAAGGGTAGCAGGTGGAGATGGCCCTTGGAGACTTCAGGAGGTTAGGAGCACGAACCCCTTCTGGTCTTGGAGCTTGCGATCGAATGTGTAGATTGCCCGCGCACCTCGAGCCAATGCCTTGGCACAGATGAGGTAGTCCGCGAAATCAGCCCGCCCGTGCCTGTAGTCGGAAGTAGCTTGCAGCAAGGCCACCCGGTCTTCAAATTGGAAGAGACCCTCGCCGAGCAGCTCTCGGAGAACCTCACAGATCCTGAGTCTAGGGACTTTATAGATACTCCGAAGCACACACACCAGCTCACACAGAACCGGATCGCTGATGAAACAAGGCTCACCAGATCGGAGCGCTTCCTTCAGCAGACGCTCCACGAGCACAACTTGCCCTTGCTCGTC
>JANOCF010000839.1:0-5477 GCA_031412055.1 Holophagales bacterium
CTATGCCCGGCTGCGCAGCGGTTCCGCGGTGTCGCTCCCGGCTCCCGGCCCGCGCTACGCCGACTATGTTCTGTGGCAGCAGCAAAGGATCGAGGGAGACGCGGGCCGGGCGCTGTGGAGCTACTGGCGCCAGCAACTGGCCGGCGAGTTGCCGGCCTCCGGTTTCCCCACCGACCGGCCGCGTCCACCCCTGCAGACGTTCCGCGGCGCGGCGCGCTCGATGCGGCTCCCCGGGGATGCGCTCGACCGCGTCAAGGGCCTGGGACGCGCCCATCGCGCGACGCTGTACTCGACTCTCCTGGCGTTCTTCGCGGTGCTCCTGCACCGCTGCTCCGGCGAAGAGGACCTGCTCGTCGGCTCGCCGACCTCAGGCCGCGGACAACCCGGCCTCGCGGAGCTGGTCGGCTATCTGGTCAACCCCGTCGTCCTGCGCTCCGACCTCTCGGGGCGGCCCACCTTCGACGAGGTCCTGGCGCGGGTCCGCGGCACCGTCGCGCGCTCCTTCGCCCACCAGGACATGCCCTTTCCGCTCCTGGTCGAGGGCCTGCAGCCGCACAGAGATCCCAGCCGGTCGCCGCTCTTCCAGGTCATGTTCGTGCTGCAGGGCGCCCATCTCGCCGGCGCCGGGGACCTCTCCGCCTTCGCGCTGGGCGAGGCGGGAGCGCGCATGGAGTTGGCCGGGCTGGCGGTCGAATCCCGCGCCCTGGAGCACCGCACGGCGCAGTTCGACCTCGAGCTAATGGCGGCGGAGGACGCGCGAGGGTTGGGCCTGGTGCTCCTCTACAACTCGGACCTCTTCGACGCCGCCACCGCGGACCGCGCCCTGCGCCGCCTCACCGTCCTGCTTCAAAGCGGGGTGGAGGATCCCGCCCGGCGGATCGCGGAGCTGCCGCTGCTCGACGCCGTCGAGCGGCATCAGCTGCTCTGCGCTTGGAACGATTCGCGGACCGCGTTTCCCCAAGGGCTGCGCTTCGACGAGCTGTTCGCGCAGCAGGTCGAGCGCTCGCCCGAGGCCCTGGCCGCCTCCTGTGGCGAGCGGCGGACGACCTATCGCGAGCTAAGCGTTCGGGCCGGCCGCCTGGCCAGGGGACTGCTCGCCGCCGGGTTGCGCCCGGAGGACCTGGTCGTGGTCTGGGCCGAGCGCGGGATCGACTTCCTGGCGGCAATGCTGGGTATCTTCGAGGCGGGCGGCGCCTATTTCCCGGTGGACGTGCGGCAGCCCCCGGAGCGCCTCGCCCGCACCATCCAGAGCAGCGGCGCCCGGCTGATCCTCGCCGCGGAGACCCTTCTGCCTGCCTTTGCGGCGGCGCTGGCCTCCCAGGCGGCCGGACTCCCGCCGGCGATTCTGCCGGTCGAGCAGCTCCTCGATGGCCGGGGACCGGCCGGGGAGCGCGAGCCCCGCGCGCATCCCGGCCGGCTCGCGTACGTCCTCTTCACCTCGGGCTCGACGGGCGTCCCCAAAGGGGTGATGATCGAGCACCGCGGCATGCTCAATCACCTGTGGGTGAAGGTGGCCGACCTCGGCCTCACTGCCGCCGACCGCGTGGCGCAGACCGCCTCGCCGGCGTTCGACATCTCGGTCTGGCAGTTCCTGGCGGCCCTGCTCGTGGGGGGCAGCGTCGAGATCCTTCCCGACGAAGTGGTCGGCGACCCGGCGCTCCTGCTCTCCCGAGCCGAGCGCCTGGAGATCACGGTTCTGGAGCTGGTGCCCGCGTTGCTGCGCGCCCTGCTGCAGGAAGCCGCCGCGGCGGCTCCGTCGCCGCAGCTGTCCGCCCTGCGCTGGGTCGTGCCGACGGGCGAGGCGCTGCCGCCCGACCTCTGCCAGCAATGGCTCGCGCAGTTCCCACGGGTGCCGCTGCTCAACGCCTACGGCCCGACCGAGTGCTCCGACGACGTAGCGCACCACGTCCTCGCCGCCGCGGACGCGGGCATGATCCGGGCGGCGATCGGGCATCCCGTCGCCAACCTGCGCCTGTATGTGCTCGACCGCGAGCTGAACCTCCAGCCCGCCGGGGTTGCCGGCGAGATCTGTGTGGGCGGCGCGGGCGTGGGGCGCGGCTACCTCGGCGACGCGGCTCGCACGGCCGCGGCCTTTGTACCCGACCCCTACGGCCCGGAGCCCGGCGGCCGGCTGTACAGGACCGGGGACCTCGGCAACCGCCGGCCGGCGGGCGAGCTCGACTTCCTCGGCCGGCTGGACGATCAGGTCAAGATCCGCGGCTTCCGCGTCGAGCCGGGGGAGGTCGAGGCCGTCTTGGTGGAGCATTCCGCCGTCGAGCAGGCGGTGGTGCTGGCGCGTCCCGACCGCCGGGGCGAGCCGCGCCTCGTCGCCTATTGCGCCGTGCAGCAGGCGGTGACGGCCCAGGAGCTGCGCGAGCTCCTGAAGCAGCGGCTGCCGGAGGCCATGATCCCCACCGCCTTCGTCCTGCTCCCTGCGCTCCCGCTGACCGCCAACGGCAAGGTGGACCGCCGTGCCCTGCCGGCGCCGGAGTGGCTCTCCGCCGAGTCCGGCAGCGCTCTCGGCCTCCGCGACGAGATGGAGGGGCTGCTGGCGGACGTCTTTGCCGCGGTCCTGGGCCTCGAGACCGTGGGCAGCGGCGACAACTTCTTCGCGCTCGGCGGGCACTCCCTGCTCGCCACGCAGGTGATGGCGCGCCTGCGCCGGCGGCTCGGCATCGACCTACCCCTGCGGCTGCTGTTCGAGGAGCCGACGGTCTCCGGCCTCGCCGGACGGGTGCGTGCCCTGCAGCTGGCCGGCGCCCCGGCGCCTCCTCCTCCTCTGCGCCGGCTGCCGCATGGTCCCGACGTCCCTCTTTCGTTCGGGCAGCAGCGCCTGTGGTTCCTGCATCAGCTCGAGCCCGACAGCCCCGTCTACAACATGCCGGCAACGGTCCGCCTGCGCGGCCGGCTGCGGGTAGCGGCCCTGGAGGCCAGCCTCGGCGCCATCGTCGACCGTCACGAGTCGCTGCGCACTACCTTCCAGGAGGCCGCCGGCTCGCCGTTCCAGCGGATCGCGCCCGCCGCCAGCGCGCCGCTGCCGGTGATCGATCTCGGCGCGCTGCCGGAGGAGCGGCGCGAGGGCTGCGCCCGGCAGCTCGCCGCCGAGGAGTCGCGCCGGCCGTTCGACCTCGCGCTCTGGCCGCTGTTCCGCGCCCGGCTCGTCCGTCTGGGCGAACAGGAGCACCTGCTCCTCGTCACCCTCCATCACATCGTCTCGGACGGGTGGTCACAGGCGATCCTGGTGCGCGAGATGTCCGCCTTCTACGACGGGTTCTCGCGCGGCGCGGCTCGGGCGCTGCCCGAGCTGCCGATCCAGTACGCCGACTTCGCGGTCTGGCAGCGGGACTGGCTGCAGGGGGAGGCGCTCGACAGCCAGCTCGCCTTCTGGCGACGGCAGCTGGAAGGAGGTTCGCGGCCCCTGGAGCTGCCGCTCGACCGTCCGCGCCCGCCGCGCCGGACCTACCGCGGAGCGCGTCTGGGCTTTCGCCTGCCCGCGGCCTCGGCCGAGGCCCTGCGCCGGCTGAGCCGCAGCCAGGAGAGCACGCTCTTCATGGGCCTGCTGGCGCTTTGCGCGGCCGGCCTCAACCGCCACACCGGGCAAGACGTGATCGACATCGGCTCCCCAATCGCCAATCGCCGCTTTGCGGAGGTCGAAGGGCTGATCGGCTTCTTCGTCAACACTCTGGTCCTGAGGGCCGACCTCTGCGAGGCTCCTTCCATGAGCCGCCTGATCGCCCGGCTGCGGGAGGTGGCAATGGGCGCCTACGCCCACCAGGACGTGCCCTTCGAGCGCCTGGTCGAGGAGCTGCAGCCAGAGCGGGACTTCAGCCGCAGCCCGCTCTTCCAGGCGATGCTCGTCCTGCAGAACGCGCCCGCGCAGCAGTTGGAGCTGACCGATCTGGCGCTCGCCGTCGAGGAGCTGGACAACGGCACCGCCAAGTTCGAGCTGACCCTGGCGCTGGAGGAGACCGGCGCCGGGCTGGAGGGATGGATCGAGCACAACACGGACCTCTTCGACGGGATCACGATCGAGCGCTTCGCGATGCATCTCCAGAACCTCCTGGCGGCCGCGGTGGAGCGCCCGGAACATCCTCTGGCTGACCTGCCTATGCTGGCGGCGGCGGAGCGCCACCAGCTGCTCGCAGAGTGGAACGACAGCCGCTCACCGCTGCCGGACGGGACCTGCGTCCACGACCTCTTCGCGGCGCAGGTGCAGCGCACGCCGGAAGCGGTGGCTCTCTCGTTCCTGGATCGCGAGCTGACCTATGCCGAGCTCGATGCGCAGGCCGATCGACTGGCCCGTTCCCTGCGCGCGCTGGGGGCCGGTCCCGATGTGCCGGTCGGCATATTCCTCGAGCGTTCACTGGAGATGGTGATCGGCCAGCTGGCGATCCTCAAGGCGGGGGGCGCTTACCTGCCGCTGGACCCCCATCACCCAACCCGGCGCCTGGCCGGCATCGTGGCCGATTCTGGCGTCCGCGTCGTGCTCAGCGAGCGCCGGCTGGCCGCATCTCTCCCCGCGATGGAGGCGACGCTGCTTTTCCTGGATGCCGACGATGCCGACGGCTCGGCGCCGGCGAGCGCGGGTCGCGCCGGCGTCGCCGCTCTGCCGGAGAACCTCGCGTACGTGCTGTTCACCTCGGGCTCGACCGGGCGGCCGAAAGGCGTGGGGGTGACGCACAGATCGCTGGTCAACCTGCTCCAGGCGTGGGCCCGGGAGCCGATCGGCCTGGGTGGCAAGACCCTCTTCTCGGTGACCACTCTGTCCTTCGACATCGGCAGCCTGGAGGTCCTGCTGCCCCTGGTCACCGGCGGCAAGGTCATCCTGGTGAGCCGCGAGGTTGCGGCGGATGGGAGCCGTCTGGCGGCGGCGCTCGCGCGCTCACAGGCCGAGGTGATGCAGGCCACGCCCGCGACCTGGCGCCTACTCGTGGAGGCGGGCTGGCAAGGCGCCCGGGATCTCACGGTGATCTGCGGCGGGGAGGCGCTCGCTCGCGAGCTCGCCGCCAGACTGCGTGCCGGGACGAGTGCGGTGTGGAATGGGTACGGCCCCACCGAGACCACGATCTACTCCATCGTCCATCCCGTCGGCGCCGGCGACGCGGGCGGCGCCAGCGTGCCGATCGGACGTCCGGTCGCAAACACCGCGATCCGCCTGCTGGACTCCCGCTTCGAGCTGGTGCCCGTCGGCGTCATCGGCGAGATCTGCATCGGCGGCGTCGGCGTGGCGCGCGGCTATGTCGGGCGCGCCGATCTGACGGCCGAGCGATTTCTTCCGGACCCGGCGAGCGTCGAGACCGGCGCCCGCCTCTACCGCACCGGCGACCTGGGCCGCTACCGGCAGGACGGCGAGATCGAATATCTCGGGCGGCTCGACCATCAGGTCAAGGTAAGGGGCATCCGCATCGAGGTCGCAGAGATCGAGGTCGCACTCGAGACCCATCCCGCGGTCCGCCAGGCGGTCGTGGTGCTGCGCG
>JANOCF010000840.1:0-6567 GCA_031412055.1 Holophagales bacterium
TCGGCTTGAAGAAGCCGTTGCCGACGACCAAGCAGGCCAGCGCCGCGAACATGACCGGCACCGAATGGACGGCGAGCAGGGCGTGGCCGGCCATGAAGAAGAAGCCGCCGATCATCACCGATTTTCGATAGCCCAGCTTCCGGTCGGCAAGGATGCCGCCAAACAGGGGGCTGGCGTAGACGAACATCTGGTACCAGGACCAGATGCTGGTGGCCTGGTCACGAGGCCAGCCGAAGCCTTGCTGGGAGGTGACGTACAGGACCCACATGCCTCCCACCGTGTAGAAGCTGAAGCGCTCCCACATCTCGGTGAAAAAGAGGACGTAGAGGCCCGTCGGATGCTTCTCGGCCGGTCCCGGATGGGCGACGGCTCCGGCATGGGTGCCGGCTACGCTCATGCTCGCTCCTTTCATTGATCCCATTCCCCTCTCCCCTGCCCTCTCCCCGTGCCGGGGAGAGGGAGCTTGAAAGCGGAGAGGGTCAACCGAAGATCAGCTCAATGCACTCCAGTCATCATCCGCCGGATCGGCTTGACGAAGAGCGCCAGGATCAAGCCCGCGCCCGCGGTGGTCGCGAAGACCGTGCCGAAGAGCTGCGGCAGCGGGAGCTGCTCGAACCGGCCGGCTACCAGCCCGGCGATCAGGTTGCCCAGCGACACCGACATGAACCAGATGCCCATCATCTGCCCTACCTTGCGGTGCGGCGCCAGCTTGGTCACGGTGGACAGGCCCACCGGCGACAGGCAGAGCTCGCCGCAGGTGTGGAGCAGGTAGGTCAAGATCAGCCACGTCGGCGTGACCTGGCGGGTCTGCCCGTTGGTCAGGATCGACGCCCAGACCATCACGCCGAAGCCCAGGCCCAGAAGGATCAGGCCCAGGGAGAACTTGGCCGGAGCCGAGGGCTCCGCCCGGCGCCGGCTGAGCGCCAGCCACAGCCAGGCGAACACCGGCGCCAGGATGATGATCAGGATCGGGTTGACCGCCTGCAGCCAGCTCGCCGGCATGGCCCAGCCGAAGACGTCCAGGTCGGTCAGGCGCTCGGCGAACAGGTTCAGCGACGAGCCCGCCTGCTCGAAGCCCGACCAGAACAGCGCCGAGAAGATGAAGAGGACGAAGATGACGATCATCCGCTTCTTCTCGGTCGCGTCGAGGCCGCCGGCCACGAGCTGGAAGGTCAGGTACAGCAGGGCCAGGCCGACGATGACGCCGCCCATGGCATTGGCCACCACCTGGACGGAGAGATCGATGGCGCCCGTGGCCCACAGCAGGCCGAAGGCGGTCAGGAGGCCTATGCCGATCCCCAGGAACAGCAGCGTCTTGCGCTTGGTCGCCGGATCGGTGGTGGCGTTGGGACGGAGACCCGCCTCGCCGAGCCACTTCCCCTGGACGACGTACTGGATCAGGCCGATCACCATGCCGAAGCCGGCGGCCGCGAAGCCGATGTGCCAGTCCACCCGCTGCCCCAGGGTGCCGCAGACGAGCGGCGCGATGAAGGCGCCCAGGTTGATGCCCATGTAGAAGATCGAGAAGCCGGCGTCCCGCCGCGCTCCGCCCTCGGGGTAGAGCTCGCCCACCATGGTGCTGACGTTGGGCTTGAGCAGCCCGGTGCCGATCACGATCAGCACGAGCCCGAGGAAGAAGAAGGTCAGGCTCTCGACAGCGAGGCTGAAGTGTCCGAGCGCGATGATGACGCCGCCCAGGAACACGGCCCGCCGTTGTCCGAGGAGCTGGTCCGCGAGCCAGCCGCCCGGCAGGGCCAGGAGGTAGACCCCGGCCGTGTAGAGGCCGTAGATCGCGCCTGCCTTCGCAGCATCGAAGCCCAGGCCGCCGTTGGCGACCGTCGCCGTCATGTACAGGATGAGCAGCGCGCGCATCCCGTAGTAGCTGAAGCGCTCCCAGAACTCGGTGAAGAACAGGGTCATCAGGCCGCGGGGATGGCCGAAGAAGCTGGTGTCGGCCGCCGCGGCTCCAGCGGAGCCCCCCGGACCTCCGCCTAGGACGGTCGAGGAGGGGGACGAAAACTCGGACGTAGGGTCTTTGGGCATGGACAGTCGCTCGAGAATAAGTTGATGGTCTGCGGCTCCATCAGACCTGGGCCGCGCTCCTCTTCCGTGCTCCTCGTCGAACTGCGGGCGGAGCTTAGCACGCTCCCCCGGGCTCTTCGTCCCATCCTGCTGAGCCCGCAGAAGTATCCAGCATGGACAGCAGGCTCAGCAAGCTCAGTGCCACAGGCCGGCAAGACCGAGCCTCCCGCCGCGGCACGGTTCCGGACGGGCCTGCACCCGGACAGTCCGTCCTCCGGCGCGGACGGCAGAGCCTCCGGAAGTGTCATCTCACCTTCTCGTCCCCACCTGCGCCTCCGGACGCACCCTGTTGCATATGAGCGATACGAGCCCTCTCGATCCACTTTCGCCCTTGCGCGATTCCATTGCCGAGGTCGACCGTGCCCTGCTGGAGCTGATCCGCCGCCGCATGGAGCTGGCGGCCGAGGTCGGACACATCAAGGCCGCGGCCGGCGCCCCGGTCGAAGCCAGGGACGTGGAGCACCAGGTGCTCGCCCGTGCCCGCCAGCATGCCGAGACCTGCGGTGTGTCCGAGGAGGTCATGGCGTCGATGTTCCAGGCCATCATCCGCGGCTCGGTGGAGCGGCAGTACCGGGTGGGGGTCTCGCTGCGCGAGCAGCGGGGCGAACGGATGCTGATCGTCGGCGGCGCGGGTGGGATGGGGAGCTGGTTCCGCGGCTTCCTGGAGCTGGCGGGGCACACGGTGGACATCTCGGACCCGGCCCTGGGAAACCTGCCCTCGCCGCGCCCGCAGGGCCGCTTCGGCAATCTTGACGAGGTGGGCGACCTCAACCGCTATGCCGCAATCTGGGTCTCGGTGCCGCTGAACCGGACGGGGGCGGTGCTGGAGGACCTGATCTCGCGCCGGCCCCAGGGACCGATCGTGGAGGTGGCCTCGATCAAGGCTCCGCTTCTAGGGGCGCTGGCCCGGGCCCGGGACGAGGGAGTGAAGGTCTTCGCCCTGCACCCCATGTTCGGGCCGAGCAAGTCGTTCTACGAGACGCTGACGTTCGTGGTGGCCGCGCAGGGCGATCCGGCCGAGGAGAAGAAGCAGCTCGCGCCGCTCCTCACCCACCCTTACACGCACATGGTGTCCGTCCCCTTCCCCCAGCACGACCGGCTGATGGCGTGGCTCCTCGGCCTCTCGCACCTGACGAACATGATGTTCGGCGCGGCGCTGATCCGGTCGGGCTTCGAGCCCTCCGAGCTGCGCGCCTGCGCGTCGACGACCTACAGCCGGCAGGCCGCCACGGCTCTTCGCGTAACCTCGGAGGATCCCGATCTCTACCTGGACATCCAGTACCTCAATCCGCACCGGAACGAGGTGTACACCGCCACCCGGGAAGCTCTCGACCACCTGGTGACGCTGGTGAGCGAGCGCGACCGGGAAGGCTTCCGCCAGACGCTCGCCGCGGGCCGGCGGGCGCTCGCGGAGGATCCCATCTAGCCGGTCAGACGGCCGGTCAGGAGGCGGGAGCCTTCTTGGCCGGCCGGGACGTCTTCTTCGCGGGGCTCGTGCCGGCCGAGCTGGTGCCCGATCCGCTCGCGCCGGCTCCGGCCTTCTTGACGCCCGGAGTCTTGGCGGCCGGAGCCGTGGCGGGCGTGGTCTTGAGCGGGGTCGGTTTGGCTGCCGACTTGGACGCGGCGGCCTTCTTGCGCGACGAGCTCACGGCGACAGCCGCGGCAGCCGCGATCCCGGCAGCGGCGGCAACTCCGGCCGCGACCTTCTGGCCCATGGTGGCCTTCCTGGCCGCGGACTTGACCGCGGTGCCGGCAGACTTGGCGGCATCCGTGACCGCCTTGGTCCCGCTCTTCGCAGGGGTGCTCTTCTTGGCTGCGGGGGTGCTCGTCTTGGCGGCCTTCACGGACTTGCCAGTCCCTGCCTTCTTGCTTTTCTCGGCCATCTGCCTCTCCTTTGTCGAGGCCCCGTTCGCAAGGCTCCGCGCATCGGGGCGCGTAATTTCGGATACAACTGCTGATGATCGCACGCAGCAAAACACGTGCCCGCTTGGGAATCAGCCCGAACTCACGCGCCCTGAAGGGCTTGCTCCAGATCCGCGATCAGGTCGTCCGGGTGCTCCACGCCGATGGACAGGCGGATCAAGTCCTGCGCCGTGCGGGAGCCGGGACCCTCGCTGGTGGCCCGGTGCTCGATCAGACTCTCGACGCCGCCCAGGGAGGTGGCGCGGGTGAAGAGGCGGGCGCGGGACACGATCCGAAGAGCGGCCTCCCGGCCGTCCCGGAGCTGAAAGGAGAGCATGGCTCCGAAGGCGGACATCTGCCGCTTCGCCACCTCGTGACCGGGGTGGGACTCCAGCCCCGGGTAGTGGACCGCGGAAACGGCCGAAGAATCCGCGAGGAAGCGGGCCACCGCCAGCGCTCCGGCGCTCTGGGTCCGCACCCGGCAGGCCAGGGAGCGCAGGCCGCGCAGAACGAGCCACGAGTTGAAGGGCGAAGCCACGGCTCCGAGGACGTGCCGGACGCGGTCGACCTTCTCCCAGAGCTCCCCTTTCCGGGCGAAGATCAGGGCTCCTCCCTGCACGTCGCTATGCCCGCCGAAGTACTTGGTCGTGGAGTGGAGGACGACGTCCACGCCGAGCTCGATGGGCCGCTGCAGGGCCGGGGTGGCGATGGTGCTGTCGATCACGCTCAAGGCGCCCGCCTGCCGGGCGAGATCGGCTACCGCGCGGATGTCGGTCATCTTGAGCAGCGGGTTGGAGGGAGACTCCATCCAGACCACGCGGGTCCCGGGCCGGATCGCCGCCTCGATGGCCGCGAGGTCGTTCATGGCCACGAAGCTGGAGGCGATCCCCCAGTTGGGGAGGTACTCCTCGGCGGCGGCCCGGAAGCCGTAGTAGATGTCGTCCGGAAACAGGACGTGCGAGCCCGGCGGCAGAGCCTGGAGCAGGGCGATCCCCGCGGCCATTCCCGAAGCGAAGACCAGGGCGGACTCTCCTCCTTCGAGGAGAGCGAGCGCCGCTTCGAGCTGGCTCTCGTTGGGGTTCGAGTCGCGGACGTAGGTATGCCCGCCGAGGGGGACCCCTTCCTCGTCGCGCGCGAACGTCGTGGACAGGTAGATCGGCGGCGCGACCGCCCCGGTTTCAGGATCGGCGGCATGCCCCGCGTGCACCGCCAGGGTCTCGAATCGGACGGGGGTAGAAGGAGCCATGGATCGAGCCTAGCACGGGCCTCCAGGGGACCTGGAATCACCGGGACGATGACTTACCCCTTCGGGGATGACGCCTTCCCCGAAAGGGGGTAACTCACCGCGTGAAGTTGACCGTCAGCGTGTAGTAGACCTTAACCGGCCGCTCCTCCAGCGTCGCGGGCTGGAAGACCCAGCGGCGCACCGCTTCCATGGCTGCGCTGTCGAGCGACGGGTGGACGCTCTTGCAGAGCCGCACCTTCTGGACGCAGCCCTCCTCGTCGATGATGGACTCGACGATCACCGTCCCTTCCGCGCGCACCGTGTCGGCGTAGGGCGGCGGATACCCGAAGAGCTTCACCGGCGGGAGAACCTCCTTGTTCACGGCCCGGTCCCGGTCCTCGCTCTCGGCCGGCCGCATCCTCTCCAGGCTGCAGGACGCCTCCTCGTACAGCACTTCGGGAGGGAGCGGCGGCTCTCCGTCGCTCCTTGCCTGGCAAAGGACGATGCGGGCGTTGCGCGAAGCCGGCCCGAACGGCTCGGCGGTCAGGACCTCGCGGGCGAGCTTCTCGGACTCCGCAAACTCCTTCTGCCGCCAGAGGACGTCGGCCAGGTTGTAGCGCGAGACGTTGACGATCTGCCCGCCGATCTCGACGGCCTTGCGCAAGGCCTCCTCGGCCCCGGCGAGGTCCGGCTTGCGCTGCGAGACCAGGGCGAGACCGAGATGGTTCCACGCCTGGCTCAGCAGGTCGGGGGACTGGAGCTCCGCGACCGCCTTGCGGGCCGCGCCAGCCGCTTTTTCGGGCTGGCTCAGCCCGGTGAAGGCCCGGGCGAGACCGAGCTGGCAGGGGCCGCACTTGCCCTCGGCCAGCTCGTCGGCCCGCCGGAAGACTTCGACGGCCTCCTTGAACTTGTTCTTTTCAAGAAGGCTCACGGCCTCCTTGAAGGTATCGACTGCGGACGGTTGAGCCTTCGCGGGTGCTGCCTTCGCCTCCGAAGCTGCGCCCAGCGCGAGCAGGATGATCATCAGGAAAGGATGCCGGTTCTGTCGCATGGGTAACATTCTAACCAAGACTGCTGCGCAACAAGGCGGCCGCCCGATAAGTTAGCCGCTGAGCGGCACGAAATGCCGCAATGCGGTATAAACTCTTCCTGAAGGGAGAGTCCGCATGAACGGCACAGGCAAGAAAGCGATCTTCATCACCGGGGCCGCGTCCGGAATCGGACGGGAGACGGCCCTCCTGTTCGCCGGGCGGGGCTGGAAGGTCGGCGCGGTGGACCTGGATGAGGCGGGGCTGGAGCGACTGGTCTCGGACATCGGGGAAATCGGGGCGGAGCAGTGCCTGGCGGCCCGGCTGGAC
>JANOCF010000841.1:0-4699 GCA_031412055.1 Holophagales bacterium
TGCGGAGGAACTTGTGCCGGGCCAGGGCGAGCATGGGGATGCAGAAGTCCGCGGCGGCGACCCGGGCGCCGCGCTTACGCAGGGCGACCGACTGGTCGCCGGTGCCGCAGCAGAGATCGAGCACCTCGGCCCCTTCGGGAAGGTCGATGGCGCGGGCCGCTTTACGGCGCCAGACCACGTCCAGGCTGCCGGACAGGAGATGGTTGAGCAGGTCGTAGCGCGGGGCCACGCCGGCGAACATGTCCTGGATGGCGCGGCCCGATTTGTCGAGGGGTGGAGCGGTGGGCTGAGTCACGGGGAGAGCATAGCGGATTCACGTGGCGGTCCGAATTGTGTATAGTAGGTCCTCTCGCGGTGCGGGGCGTTGATGCGCGCCTGCCTCTTGACAAGTCTGTTCGCTCCGCCTACCATTCGAGGTCCTTTTGCGTCGCAGGGGCGACTTCCGTTTGCCGTAGCGACGTCATCCGCGAGTTCCGACGGAGAGATCTGAGATGCTGATGAACAAGACTTACAGCCCGAAGCTCGCCGAGATCGAGCGCCGGTGGTACGTGGTGGACGCGGCCGGTGTGCCTCTCGGACGTCTCGCGTCGGTCATCGCGACGCGTCTTCGTGGCAAGCACAAGCCGACTTTTGCCACGCACATCGACACGGGCGACTTCGTGATCGTGCTCAACGCCGAGCAGGTCGTGCTGACCGGCCGCAAGGAAGAGCAGAAGGTCTACTACCACCACAGCGGCTATCCGGGCGGCATGAAGAGCGAGACCGCGGCCAAGCGCCGCATTCGCCGTCCGATCAAGCTGGTCGAGGAGGCGGTCTGGGGAATGCTCCCCAAGGGATCGCTGGGCCGCCAGCAGATCCGCAAGCTGAAGGTCTACGCCGGCACGGAGCACCCGCACCAGGCGCAGCAGCCGACCGTCCTCGACGTGACCGATTCCCTCTGAGACTCAGGAGATGGCATTGAACGAGACCCAGTACTATGGAACCGGGAGGCGCAAGACGGCCTCGGCTCGCGTCTACCTGCGGCCGGGCGCGGGCAACGTCAAGATCAACAACCGCCCCCTCGACGATTACTTCCCGAACGAAGTCCTCAAAATGGTCATCAAGCAGCCCTTGATGCTGACCGAGAACACGGAGCGTTTCGATATCGTGGTCTCCGTCGCCGGGGGTGGCAGCGCGGGCCAGGCGGGAGCCATCCGCCACGGCATCTCGCGTGCCCTGCTCCAGTTCAATAACGACCTGCGCGACCGCCTGAAGTCGGCCGGCCTCCTCACGCGCGATCCGCGCAAGAAGGAGCGCAAGAAGTACGGCCAGAAGGGCGCGCGTGCGCGGTTCCAGTTCAGCAAGCGCTAAGGCGTAGAAGAAGGGAGAATGTCCTTGGTCGAAGTCACGATGAAGGAGTTGCTGGAGGCCGGTGTCCATTTCGGACACCAGACCCGGCGCTGGAATCCGAAGATGAAGCCTTACATCTTCGGCAAGCGCAACGGGATCTACATCATCGACCTGCAGAAGACGGTCAAGCTGTTCGACCAGGTCGTGGAGTTCGTACGGTCTCTGGCTAACGATGGCAAGCGCATCTTGTTCGTCGGCACGAAGCGCCAGGCCCAGGAGGCGATCGCCGAAGAGGCGCGCCGCTGTGGCGAGTTCTACGTCACCAACCGGTGGCTGGGAGGCACGCTGACGAACTTCGTCACCCTGCGCACCTCCATCCAGCGCCTCAAGGAGATCGAGGCCCGTCTCGGCGACGAGAACAGCCCGCTCACCAAGAAGGAGAAGCTGCGCCTCGACCGCGAGCGGGACAAGATGGTCAAGAACCTCGACGGTATCCGCGACATGGAAGGCCTGCCGGACGCTCTGTTCGTCGTCGACCCCAAGAAGGAAGACATCGCCATTTCCGAGGCGAACAAGCTGGGCATCCCGGTCATCGCCATCGTCGACACGAACTGCGACCCGGAGCTGATCGACTACATCATCCCGGGCAACGATGACGCCATCCGCGCCATCCGGCTTTTCGCCTCCCGTGTCGCCGACGCCTACATCGAGGGCTCGGGCCACGCCTCGGAAGGTGCCTCGATCGGACGCGACATGAGCATGCCCATGCACGTCCACGACAAGGACATGGCAGGCGCGCACGCGTAGGGAACCTTTCCCAAGGCGCGCCGCTCGAATCCAACCCGGCGGCGCGGAGACAAGGTCAGCTCGAACCCGTGTCGACTGACCTTTTCTTTTGTCCGCCGGGTGACCCATATCAGCTTTGAAGGAGATCCAAATGGAAATCACCGCCCAGATGGTCAAGCAGCTCCGGGAGCGCACCGGGGCCGGGATGTTGGACTGCAAGAACGCCCTCAACGAGACGAAGGGTCAGCTCGAGGCCGCCGTGGACTTCCTGCGCAAGAAGGGCCTCGCCGCCGCCGCCAAGAAGGCCGGCCGCGTGACCGCCGAGGGAGCCGTCGGCTCCTACATCCACGCCGGCGGCAAGATCGGCGTGCTCGTCGAGATCAACTGCGAGACCGACTTCGTCGCCCGCACCGAGCAGTTCCAGGACCTCGTGCGCGACATCGCCATGCATATCGCCGCGGCCGAGCCCCGCGCCGTGCGCCGCGAGGAGGTCACGCAGGAGGACCTCGACCGCGAGCGCGCCATCTTCCGCGACCAGGCGCTCGCCTCCGGCAAGCCGGCCAACATCGTGGACAAGATCATCGACGGCAAGATCGAGAAGTACTTCTCCGAGTTCGTGCTGCTCGAGCAGCCGTTCGTGAAGAACCCGGACATCACGGTCGGCCAGCTCGTCTCCGAGACGGTCGCCAAGATCGGCGAGAACATCCAGGTGCGCCGCTTCTCCCGCTTCAAGCTGGGCGAGGGCATCGAGAAGCGCCAGGACGACTTCGCCGCCGAGGTGATGGCGCAGGCAGGCCCGCAGGCAGGCCCGCAGGCAGGCCAGTAGTGGCGGGAGGCAATCCCGTTTATGGCCGGATCCTGCTGAAGCTGTCCGGCGAAGCCCTGATGGGCTCCCAGACGTTCGGGATCGACGAGAAGGTCGTGGCGGCCATCGCCGACGAGGTGCGCGACGTCCACTCCCTCGGGGTGGAGATCGCCATCGTCGTCGGCGGTGGCAACATCATCCGCGGCCTGGCCGCCAGCCATCGCGGCATCGACCGCGTGACCGGCGACCACATGGGCATGCTGGGCACGGTGATCAACGCCCTCGCCCTCCAGGACGCCCTGGAGAAGCGCGGCGTCCCCACCCGCGTGCAGAGCGCCATCGACATCAACACGGTGGCCGAGCCCTTCATCCGCCGGCGGGCCATCCGCCACCTGGAGAAGAAGCGGGTCGTGATCTTCGCGGCCGGCACGGGCAACCCGTACTTCACCACGGACAGCGCCGCGGCCCTGCGCGCCAACGAGATCCACGCCGAGATCCTGCTCAAGGCCACCAAGGTCGACGGCCTCTACACCGCCGACCCGAAGAAGGATCCCAATGCGACGCTCCTGTCCAAGGTGAGCTACCAGGAGGTCCTGGAGAGGGGGCTGGAGGTGATGGACACCGCCGCCATCGCCCTCTGCCGCGACAACAAGCTCCCCATCGGGATCTTCGAGATGATGATCCCCGGCAACATCCGCCGCGTGGTCTGCGGCGAGCACGTCGGCTCGATCGTGCACGCCGACTAGGCTCCTCAGAATTGACAGCCCGAGCCGGGCCGGTAGAAGATCAGGCCGGCCGCTCCATCAGAGGCGGGCTTTTTGTGTGAGGAGGGAATCATGAAAGAGGTCTTTCGCGACGTCGAGCAGCGCATGAAGCAGGCCGTGGAGCATTTCCACACCGAGCTGAAGCAACTGCGCACCGGACGGGCGTCGCTGTCGCTGCTCGAAGGGGTCACCGTCGAGTACTACGGCACCCCGATGCCGATCAACCAGCTCGCCACGCTCTCCGTGCCGGACGCCACCATGATCATGGCCCAGCCCTACGATGCCTCGCAGATTGCGGCGATCGAGCGGGCGATCATGAAGGCCGATCTGGGCCTGAACCCGTCCTCGGACGGCCGGGTCATCCGTATTCCGGTCCCGCAACTCACCGAGGACCGCCGCAAGGAGATCGCCAAGAAGGCCCACGATATGGCCGAGCACGCCCGCACGGCCGTCCGCCAGGTCCGCCGCGACGGCAACGAGAAGCTCAAGAAGATGGAGAAGGACAAGGCGATCAGCCAGGACGACGAGCGGCGCGGGCTCGACGAGGTCCAGAAGCTCCACGATCAGTACATCGCCGACATCGGCACCTCGCTCCAGAAGAAGGAGCAGCAGATCATGGAAGTCTGATCTGCGCCGGGGAAAGGCACCTCCGCCTTCTCTCCGTCCTATGTTCCTCTACGGCTACCACCCCGTTCGTGAAGCCCTGCGGCACCGGCCGCATGAGGTTACCCGTGTCCTGGTGAGCGCGGCCCGCACGGGCAAGCGGCGCGAGGAGGTGGAGGAGCTCTGCCGGCGGCATCGGGTGGCCTTCGAGGTCGTGCCCGAGCGCGTCCTCTCCGAACGCTCCGGGCCTGCCCACAACGGCATGGCTGCCGAGGTGCGGGCGAGCGAGGCGGCTTCCGAAGCGCGGCCACAGAGCGGCGATCGCGAGCTCGTCGTCCTCCTCGAAGACGTTCAGGACCCCCGCAATCTGGGCGCCCTGCTGCGCGTCTGCGAGGGCGCCGGCGTCGGCCGG
>JANOCF010000842.1:0-1540 GCA_031412055.1 Holophagales bacterium
GGGACCGAAGCCGGCGTGGTCCATGAGCAGGCGCAGCGCCGAGTGGAGCGTCGACACCATCAAGGCGGCCGGGATGCCCTTGCCGGAGACATCGCCGACCACCAGCTCCAAGCGGCCGTCGGGCAGCTCGAGGTGATCGTAGTAGTCGCCGCCCACCTGCTGCGCCGGCCGGTTCCAGCCCACGACCTGGTAGCCGGGAACGACCGGGGCGCCCTTGGGGAGGATCTGGCGCTGGATGTTCGCGGCCAGGTGCATCTCGCGCTCCAGGCGCTCGCGCTCCAGGGCCTCGCGGTGCAGGCGGGCGTTCTCCAGGGCGATGGCGGCCTGGTTGGCGAACATGGCCAGCGTGCGCCGGTCCGACGCCAGGAACGGTCCGACCCCGCGCCGGCTCTCCTTGTCGCCCACCACCAGGAGCCCCCTGGGCCGGTTTTCGACGGCGATGGGGAGGGCGAGCAGATGCGTGGCCCCGGGGAGGATGCCGGGCATCGCAGTATCTTCGGACATATCCGCCAGGAACGAGAGGAGATCCGGATCCGTGGCATCGATCGAGCTCGCGGCCGTGCCGCCGAACGTCCGGTCCAGCCGGTACTGATTGTATTCCAGCAGATACAGCGCACCGCGACGCGCGTCGAGCAGCGAGACCGCGCGCAGGAGGACCTCCTCCGCCAACCGGTCGAGATCGAGAGTGCCGGCGATGGCGAGCCCGACATCGTAGAGGTTCTCCAGCTCCACGACCCGGAAGTTCACCAGGAACTGCTGGTCCTTGAGGTTCTGCCGGAGCCGGCAGCTCCGCAGCGCGGAGGCCAGCAGGACCGTCAGGGGGTCGCCCGCGGCCTCGGTATAGCCGCTGCCTTCACCCGAATTTCCGGGAGCGTAGACCAGCCGTCCATCGAGGAAGCGGAGACTGCGGAAGGGTCCGGGCTCGGCCTCGAAAGCGGCCTCGTCGATCGATTCGGGGAGACCGCTGCCGGTGGCGGCGGCCTGCTGGAGGAGCCCGTCCTTCTTCAGGTAGAGGCCGGCGGCGGCGGTGCCGTGCTCGCGGGCCCAGACATCGAGGAGCCGGTCGAGGAGAGCGTCTTCGCCGGCCTCGTCGCGGTAGAGGCCGAGAAGCTCGTTCCAGGCCGGCTCAGACACGGAGTTGAGCGACCGCGGTCTCTTCGTCGCGGAAGATGGGCGCATACTGCGCGAGGCCCATGATCTGGAAGGTCTTCTCGATGGTGGGGGTCAGGTTGCAGAAGCCGAGCTTGCCCTCGATCTCGATCATCTTCTCGATGATCTCGATGAGGATGGAGATGCCGATCGAGTTGACGATCTTGGTGCCGCCCAGGTTGAGGAGCAGCAGCTTGTAGCCCTCGTCGAGGAGCTTGTAAGCCACGCGGGCGATCTCTTCGCCGCCCTGGTTGTTGATGTACCCCTCCGTGTAGATCACCGTGGGCCCATAAACAAGAACCACGGTGGCAGTCGGAGGGTGGGTGGTGGGGGGGGCGGTGGGGGCTTGGGCGGGGGGGGGGGCGTGGGGGGGGGGGGGGGGGGGGGGGCG
>JANOCF010000843.1:0-3478 GCA_031412055.1 Holophagales bacterium
TAGTCCTTGAGCCCGTGCTCTTCGCCTTCCTTGAGGGCCTTGAGGGCGCTGGTGTTGCCGAGCAGCTTCGCCACGCCTTCCACGGCCTTGGCGAACGTGCCCCAGGGGCCGGAGCTCTCGGAGGGCTTGCCGCCGTGCTGCTCCACGTGATGCCAGAGCGCGTCGGACGCGTCGCGATGGTCGCGCTGGAGAGCCCGCAGCTCCTCGATCCAGGGGTCGTGCGGTTCGCCGCCGAGCTTCTCGATCGCCTGCCGGTATGTCTCGATCGCGGACATTTCGCCGCGCAGCAGGCTGTTCAGGACGTTGGTGTCGGTCACGGTAGCCATAAGGTTCCTCCTCGCCGAATGATGCTCAAAGAGGGGCAATACAGTATGCCCCGGTTTCGGAAGAGGTTCAGTGCAAGGGGTGTGCCGGAGGAAGGGGAGGGGTTCTAACCCTCGTTGTTCTCGGGCACCGTGGCCGGCTGCCGGACGGTGATGCGCACGGTGTTGACCCGGTTGAGGTGAACCTCGAGGACCTCGATGACCAGCGGTCCGAGCTCGATCCGGTCGCCTACCGCGGGGTTGCGGCCCAGCTCCGACAGCACGAGGCCGCCGATGGTGTCTTCATCGCGGTCGCTGAGCTCCAGGTCGAGCTCGTCCTCAAGATCCTCGATCAGCATGCCGCCCGAGACCTCGTAGATCCCGTCATCGCGCTTCTGAAGCTCGGGCTTCTCCACGTCGAACTCGTCGTTGATCTGGCCGACGATCTCCTCGATCACATCCTCCAGGGTCACGACGCCGGAGACGCCGCCGTACTCGTCGATCACCGCGGCGAGGTGGAAGCGCTCGGTGCGCATGCGCTTGAGGAGGCGGTCGAGCTCCAGGGTGTCGGGCACGAAGGCGATCTCGCGCGCCACCTCCTGGAGGGCGGCGACGGGGCGCTCGCGGCGGAAGAGGTCCTTGATGTGGATGACGCCGATGACGTGATCCAGGTCGCCCTCGCAGAGCGGAAAGCGGGTGTGGCCGCTGCGGCGCGCCGTGCGCAGGTTCTCCGCGATCGGCCGGTCGGTGGAGAGGTAGACCACGTCCTGGCGGGGGAGCATGATCTGCCGCGCCACGCGGTGGGAGAGCTCGAAGACGTTGTCCAGCAGCTCCCGCTTCTGGAGCGAGAGGTGGCTGGCGTGGCTGGAGGAGACGAGCAGCCGAAGCTCCTCCTCGTCGTGGGCGAGCTCGGACTCGCTCACCGGTGCGATCTTCAGCAGCCGGAGCAGGGAGTTCGCCATGTGGTTGAGCAGCCAGATCGCCGGGTAGGTGATCTTGTAGAAGAAGAAGAGAGGCAGCGCTATCACCAGCGTGGTGCCCTCGGACTTGCGGATGGCGATCGACTTGGGGGCGAGCTCGCCGAGGACGATGTGCAGGATCGTGATGACCAGGAACGAGATGGTCAGGGCCACGGAGTGGAGGAGGGCAGGGTTGTCGCCCACGAACCTCGTCACCACAGGCTCGATGATCCAGGCGAAGGCCGGCTCGCCGATCCAGCCCAGGGCCAGGCTGGCCAGGGTGATGCCGAGCTGGGTGGCCGAGAGGTAGGCGTCCAGGTGCCGGACCATGTGCTTCGCCACCAGGGCGCGGCGCTGGCCCTGCGCCACGTAGGGCTCGATCTGGGTCGGCCGCACCTTGACCAGCGCGAACTCCGCGGCCACGAAGAAGCCGTTCAGGAACACCAGCACGACCGCGATGAAGAGTCCCCAGGCCGGCGAGATCAGGCTGGCTTTCTCGGCGGCCTCAGCGGGTACCGCAGCGGCGGCGGCGAGCAGATAGAGGCTCACGAGCGATCCTCCCCTGGATGGAGGTGTCTGACTTCGCTAAAAGAGAGCGGGTCGGTGGTGAAACTGGGAGGGTCCTGACTCAAGGCCAGGAGATTTTAACACAGTGCCCCGGCAGGCCTCAGAAGCCTCCGGCGGGCGGCGGGCCCTGGAAGCTGAAAAACAGCGCTTCGGTCGTATCCAGCACGAGCTGGAAGCGGTCGCCGTCGGGCAGGGACCGGCCGGTGCGCTCGTCCATCACGCCCGTCACCGGCCCGGCGAGCCGGATCTGAACCGGCACGCGAGCCTCCACCAGCGCTTCGGCGGCGACGCCGCCGATCTCCGAGGTCGACACGAGGGGAGTGTTCTGGAGGATGAAGACCAGGGTCCGCCCGGCCTTGGACCAGGCCGTGGTCTCCAGCTTGAGGCCGGCGCCGGCGGAAGAAACCGTCGCCTGGAGCCAGGGGCGGACGCCCGCCTCCCGCAGAGGCTGGAGGAAGGTCCGGCGGTGCTCGTCCGTGTCGGTCCCCTCCTGCCGGTACATCAGGTAGCGCTGCGGCGAGAGGTTCAGGTAGACGGCCCGGCCCTTGCCCACGCGGCGGGACGTGCCGACGGGCAGGTTGTGCTCGGCGACCGCGAAGCCCTGGTGCAGGCGGGGGCTCACGGTCTCGATCAGCTCGCGGTGGCGTTTGAACTTGTAGCCCTTCTCCTGGTCGGTCTCCACCCAGAGGTCTCCGCCGAAGAAGTCCTCCTTCGTCTCGCTGCCGTCGTGGCGGACCCCGAAGAGCTCGTCGAGAGCACCGCGCCGGCGGCCGCGTCCGTGGTGGTCGAACAGCCCGCAGGCGAAGTCGGCGATCACGGTGCCGCCGGCCCTGGCGAAGTCGGTGATCCGCTGCGCCTCGATGTCCGACAGGGCGTAGGCGGCCGGGAGGATCAGCACCTTGTACCGCGCCGGCACGCCGCGGAGGGCCACCTCGTCGTAGGAGAGGAAGTCGTACTGCAGGCCGGCGTCGTTGATCATCATCTCCCAGGCGCGGCGGACGTTGTGGGAGGTGCCCAGGCGCTGGTCGTCGTTGCGGTTTGCCCAGGTGCGGCCGTGGGGCTCGGAGTCCAGCATCCAGGAGACCTGGATGGACGGGTGCGAGTAGTACAGGGCCACGCCGTCCTGGAGCCAGCTCGCTCCCACCGTCTTTTTTCCCTGGACGCCGCCCAGCTCGCGCAGGGTGGGGCGGAAGCGCTCCAGCCACGGCCGGGGCGTGCCGTCCAGCTCGAACCAGCCCTCCACCCACGCGACCATGCCCCGGTTGCCGTGCGCGAAGTGGTGCCAGGCCAGCCAGGCGTCGTTGCCGGCGCCGCGATCATCGCGGCGGTCGTCGTGGAAGTGGGTAGAGACGCGGGGGATGGTGGGGCTGAAGGAGCGGACGATCTCCGGCGCGGAGCCGAGATCGTAGGCCTCGACGAACTGAACCTTCCTGGCCAGTTTGGCCCAGTCGTATCCGCCCCAGAGATTGGGCGGCTGGCCGCCGACGAAGCCGCACGGGACCCCCGGGTCCTCGTGGTTGCAGCGCTCCACGAGCTCGCCTACCAGGTTGGCCCACACCGAGTCGTTGTACGTCATGCGGTCGAGAAACGGCGAGAGGTCGATCTCCGAGAGCTTGCCGCCGAGGTCCCCACGGACTTCGTCGGGGCCGA
>JANOCF010000844.1:0-4301 GCA_031412055.1 Holophagales bacterium
GCCATGGAGCTGACCCGCCTGGAGGTGAACATCCCCATGGCGGACGAGTGAGGCCGCGACGCCTTCCTGATGCTGATCGTCAACGGAGTGGTCGAGGCGTACGTCAAGGACGAGACCGGCAAGGAGATGTCGATCCGCACGTTCAGCTCGGGAGACATCGTGGGCGAGGGGCCGCTCCTGGAGCGCACGCCCTGGCCCGCCAGCTACCGCGCCAGCGAGCCGTCGATGGTCCTCAAGCTCACCCGCGAGGGTCTGGAGAAGACCCTGGTCGGCAACCCCGATCCTCGCGCCTTCCTGGAGGTGCTGCGCGAGCAGCACAACGACCGCGACATCGCGGCCACGCTGCGCCGCATCCGTAACACCTGATGGCCGTCCTGCCGATCCGTATCCATCCCGACCCTGTCCTCCGGGTGAGGTGCCGCGAGGTCTCCGAGTTCGACGCGAAGCTGCGCAAGCTCGCGTCCGACATGATCGAGACCATGCACGCCGCGCCGGGTGTCGGCCTTGCCGCGCCGCAGATCGGCCGCGACATCCGGATCGCCGTGATCGACCTGTCCGTGGGCGAGGACCCGAAGCAGATCTACGCGATCGTGAACCCCCAGGTCGTCTCCCGGGAGGGCTCGGAGACGGCGGAGGAGGGATGCCTCTCCCTGCCGGGGATCACCGACAAGGTGGAGCGGCCCACCCTGGTGACGGTCCACGCGCAGGACCTCGAAGGCAAGCCCGTCGAGATCCGCGCCGAAGACTGGCTCGCGCGGGCCTTCTGCCACGAGATCGACCACCTGGACGGAGTGCTCTTCACCGACCATCTGCGCGGCCTGCGCCGCGAGCGCGCCAAGCGCCAGCTCAGGAAGCTGGCTGCCGAGCAGAAGCATGAGGTGTCAGCGTGACTAGAAGAGCCCTGCTGCTTGCGTCGATCCTCGCCTTGACCGTGGCATGCGGCGGTGGCGGTGGTGGCGGCGGGTCTCCGGTCGAGCCGACCCCGACGCCGAATCCTACGCCGACGCCGGGCCAGGCGAGCGTCGTCTTCACCCCCCAGGGCGGCGGCAGCCCCGGCATCTCCCTGGCGGTCGGGGCCGGGAGCACGGCCACGACCCTGATTCTGGAGGTGCGCGCCAACCAGGTCACAGACCTCTACGGCGTGGCTTTCGATCTCTCCTACCCGTCCAACCTGCTGCAGCACGTCCGCTCGACGCAGGGGCCGATGCTGCCGGGCGGCAGTTTCCAGGGCAGCGTTACGCCGGGCAACCTGGTGATCGGTCTGTCCAGGCTCGGCGCCGTGCCCGGGGTGAACGGGTCGGGGGTGTTGATGACCTTCGAGTTCCGGGCCACCGGCGCCGGCCAGGGCTCATTCGCCTTCTCCAGAAACGTCGCGGCCAACTCCGGCGGGACGGCGATCGGCGGCCTCTCCTGGGCAGCCGGCACCGTCCGCGTCACCCTCTAAGTCACTCTCGAAAAGAACGAACATGACCGAGCTCGTCTTCTACAACACCCTGGGCCGCAGGCTTGTCCCGTTTCAGCCCATCGTTCCCGGCGAGGCGCGGGTCTACGCCTGCGGTCCGACCGTGTACAACGATGTCCACATCGGCAACCTGCGCACGTTCCTGTTCGAGGACCTGCTGCGCCGGACCCTCCGCTATCTGGGCTACCGGGTGACGCAGGTCATGAACCTGACGGACGTGGACGACAAGACCATCCTGGGCGCCCACAAGGCCGGAATCCCGTTGAACGAGTACACGGCGCCCTTCGTCGAGTCGTTCCTGCGCGACCTGGACACGCTCCACATGGAGCGGGCCGAGCACTTTCCCCGTGCCACGGAGCACATCCCGGAGATGATCGAGATGATCGCCGGGCTGGTGGAGAAGGGTTACGCCTACGTGAACGAGGGCTCGGTCTGGTTCAGCATCGCCCGCGATCCGGACTACGGCCGGCTCTCGGGGTTCGACCTTGAGCAGGCGCGGCGGGGCGAGCGGGTGGCATCGGACGAGTACGCCAAGGAGGACGTGCGCGACTTCGTGCTCTGGAAGGCTGCCAAGCCCGGGGAGCCGGCGTGGGACTCTCCGTGGGGTCCGGGCCGACCCGGCTGGCACATCGAGTGCTCGGCCATGAGCATGAAGCTCCTGGGCGAGACCTTCGACATCCACTGCGGCGGGGTGGACCTGGTCTTTCCGCACCACGAGAACGAGATCGCGCAGAGCGAGTCGTTCACGGACAAGCCGTTCGTCAACACCTGGCTGCACTCCGAGCACCTGATCGTGGGCGGCCAGAAGATGTCCAAGTCGCTGGGCAACCAGTACACGCTCAAGGACCTCCTGGAGCGCGGCTACTCGGCGCGGTCGGTCCGCTACCTCATGCTGTCGGTGCACTACCGTCAGAAGATCAACTTCACCTTCGAGTCGCTCGACGGCGCGGCGGGAGCCCTGCGGCGGATCGACGAGATGCGCTTCCGCCTGGGGCATGCCGAGGAAAAAGGAGAACCGGACTCAGGCGTGGCGGAAGCGGTCGACCGCCTGGGCCGGGACTTTGCCGCCGGGCTGGCGAACGACCTCAACGCGGCCGAGGCGCTGGCCGCGCTGTTCGTCTTCGTCAAGGAGGTCAACCTGGCGGTGGAGGAGGGCCGGATCGGCGGCGGCGACCGGCAGCGGGTGCTGGACGCCTTGAAGGGTGTGGACCAGGTGCTGGCGGTGCTTGACCCCACGGAGTGGACAAAGGCCGAACCGGTCTCGGGGCCGTCCGAGGAAGAGATCGAGCGCCGCGCCCAGGAGCGCCTCGAAGCCCGCAGGAACCGGGACTTCGCCGCCGCGGACCGCATCCGCGACGAGCTGGCGGCCCAGGGAGTGATCCTGGAGGACACCCCGCAGGGGACCCGCTGGAAGCGCAAGTGAGCCAGTTCGCCGACCAGCCTCACAACCGCGCCCGCGGGAAGGTCGGGGAGGACGACGCCGTCGGCTGGCTGGAGTCCCTGGGCTTCCAGATCGTGGAGCGCAACGTGGTCAACCACGGCGGCGAGATCGACCTCGTGGCCCGGGAGGGCGAGACCCTCTGCTTCGTCGAGGTCAAGGCGCGGGCGAGCAACGCCTACGGTCCGGCCATCGCCGCGGTGGACGCGCGCAAGCAGCGCCGGATCTCCCGCGCCGCCTCGCTGTATCTCGCGATGAAGGGTCACCGGGACACGCCCTGCCGCTTCGACGTGCTCGGGCTGGACCGGCAGGGCAACGGGTGGCGCTACACCCTGATCCGGAACGCGTTCCCCTTCAGCGGGTGAGATGAAAGATCGTGCTTGACACTCCCGAGGGCCGTGAGTATCCTTTGCGGCCTGTAAGCGGTTGGGTACGGGCGGGAATAGCTCAGTGGTAGAGCACAACCTTGCCAAGGTTGGGGTCGCGGGTTCAAATCCCGTTTCCCGCTCCAGTTTCTTCAGATTGCACTAGAATCGAGCACGAGAATCAAAAGGCCGCCTCGCGGCCTTTGTCCGTCTCTAGGGCGACGTAGCCAAGTGGTAAGGCGAGGGTCTGCAAAACCCTTATCCACCGGTTCGAATCCGGTCGTCGCCTCCAATTCCTCTGACACCGACTCTCGCTGACGAACCGCGCGAACATGGAAAATCTCCTGCACCTGCCGGCCACCGGTCTGTCTCCTCAACCTGCCGTCTGCTCGCACAACGAGTGGGATCCCCTCGAAGAGGTGATCGTCGGCATCGTGGACGGCGCGGCCGTTCCACCCTGGAACGACATGCTCCGGGCCACGATGCCCTCCGACCAGCGGGCGTTCTTCGAAGCCAACGCAGGGAGGAGCTTCCCCCTGGAGCGCATCGAGGCCGCGCGCCGCGACCTGGAGGAGTTTGTCCACATTCTGGAGGCCGAGGGGGTGACGGTCCGGCGGCCCGAGCCGCTGGACTGGGCGCGCCGCTACTCCACGCCCGAGTGGGAGAGCACAGGCCTTTATGCCGCGATGCCGCGCGACCTCCTGCTGGTGGTGGGGGACGAGATCATCGAGGCCCCGCTGGCGTGGCGGTCCCGCCACCTGGAGGTCAACGCGTTCCGGCCCCTGCTCAAGGAGTACTTCGATCGTGGCGGCCGCTGGACCGCGGCCCCGCGGCCGCAGCTCAGCGATGCGCTCTACAGCCCGGCCTCCCCGGATGCTTCGTATGCTCCGGAGGCCGAGCACGATGAGCTGTTCGCGTCGGCCATCACGGAGTTCGAGCCCACCTTCGACGCCGCGGACTTCGTGCGCTGCGGCCGCGACCTGTTCGGGCAGCGAAGCCATGTGACCAACGCCGCCGGCAGCGAGTGGCTGCGCCG
>JANOCF010000845.1:0-2083 GCA_031412055.1 Holophagales bacterium
CGCTCGGCTTCAGCGGTTACCGCACCGTGGCGCTCGAGCAGATCCTCACCATCCGCCCCGCCCTGATGTCCACCGCCACGCCTTGGACCAGCCCGCCCTCGCTCTCGACCATGGCGCTCGGCCACCCGGCTCTCCGCGCCATGACCGCCCGCACGCCACAAGTCGAAATCCCGGAGCGCTACACCACCTGCGGCGCGCCCAGCCTTCTCGGCGCCATCGAAATCCTGGTCGATGCCCGCGAAAAAATGGGCCGCCCAAATCCCGGGCAGAAGCCATGAAGCCGCCCATCCCGTATCCGCTGCTGATCGCCGGCCTCGCCCTCCTGTCGCTGGCACTCGCCGCGCTCTCCATGCTGATCGGCGCCAGCGGCGGCCTCAGCGAACTCCTCGCCATGATCGCCAGCGGCAATGCCGACACTGCGACCATGATCATGATGGAAGTCCGCCTGCCGCGCACGCTCCTCGCGCTGATGATCGGCGCCACGCTCGGCCTCGCGGGCGCATCGCTGCAGGGCTATCTCCGCAATCCGCTCGCCGACCCCGGCGTCGTCGGCGTCACGTCCGCCGCCAGCCTCGGCGCTGTCCTCGCCCTCTATACCGGCATCTCGATGGCCTTCCCCCTCGCCCTTCCGATGATGGGCATTGCCGGCGCACTGCTCTGCGCGCTGCTGCTGCAGGGTCTCGCCGGCAAAGGCGGCGTCCTCTCCCTCGTCCTCGCAGGCGTCGCTGTCTCCAGCCTCTGCGCCGCGCTGATGTCGCTCGCGCTCAACCTGTCGCCGAACCCCTACGCCGCAGCCGAAATCATGTTCTGGCTGATGGGCTCGGTCACAGATCGCTCGATGGATCATCTCGCGTTCGCCGCCCCGCTCATCCTCATCGGCTGGCTCATCCTCGCCCTCTCCGCCCGCGCGCTCGACGCGCTCAGCCTCGGCGAGGAATCCGCGGCCAGCCTCGGCGTGAACCTCATCACCACCCGCAACATGGTCATCGGCGGCACAGCCATCAGCGTCGGCGCCGCCACGTCGGTCTCGGGTGGCATCGGCTTCATCGGCCTCGTTGTCCCCCACCTCCTGCGGCCTCTCGTCGGCCACAGCCCCAGCCGCCTCCTCCTCGCTTCTGCATTGGGAGGCGCCGCCCTTCTTCTCGCCGCCGATATACTTGTCCGCGTCCTGCCCACCGGCATGGAGCTCAAGCTCGGCGTCGTCACCGCCCTCGTCGGCGCGCCCTTCTTCCTCTGGCTCATCTTCCGTGCACGGACGGAGATCGAGTCATGAAACTCGAAACCCGCGGCATCACCGCCCTCGCCACCGGCCGCGCCATCGTCAACGCTGCAAACCTCAGCGTCTCCTCCGGCGAACTCGTCGGCCTCATCGGCCCGAACGGCGCCGGCAAATCGACGCTGCTGAAAGCCATGCTCGGCCTCCGCGCGAAAGCCTCCGGCGACATCCTGCTCGACGGCCAGGATTTCCTCGCCCTCCCCGCCAGCGAACGTGCCCGCACCGTCGCCTTCCTCCCGCAGGACCGCCGCGTCGAATGGCGCCTGCCCGCACGCGACATCGTCATGCTCGGCCGCTATCCGCATCGCGCCCGCTTCGGCGCGCCCGCGCCGGATGACCACGCCGCCGTCGCCCGCGCGCTCGATGCGGTCGACGGCCACGGCTTCATCGACCGCCCCGTCACCGTCCTCTCCGGTGGCGAACGCACCCGCATTTTGCTCGCCCGCGCGCTCGCCGTCGAAGCCCCCATCCTCCTCGCCGACGAACCGATCGCCGCGCTCGACCCCTACCACCAGCTCCACGTCATGGAGATCCTGCGGCAACGCGCCCACGCCGGCGCCGCCGTCCTCGCCGTCATCCACGACCTCGCGCTGGCGTCACGCTTCATGGACCGCCTCGTCCTCATGCACGACGGCGGCATCGCCGCCGAAGGCAAACCCGGCGACGTGCTGACGCCCGAAAACCTCGCCCGCATCTACCGCATCAAGCCCGCCGCCGATCACAGCTGGTCACGGATCTGATCCGGGACCGCCGGAATTTTGGCGCGCCACCCGCCGGAGTCATTCTCGGGCAAGCGCAGTGCGACCC
>JANOCF010000846.1:0-2136 GCA_031412055.1 Holophagales bacterium
CTGCGGGTGGTGGACGACGGCATCATCACCTCCGCCGGCGTGGCCTCGGGCATCGACATGTCCTTCTACGTCGTCGAGCGCCTCTGCGGCAAGGATGTGGCGGACGAGACGGCCCGGTACATCGAGTACCGCCGCTAACACCCGCTCCCCTTCCTTCCTCCGGCACGCTCCTTGCTTTTTTGCCCTCTTCAGGCCCGTATGGGCCTCAAGCGGGTGGCAATCATGAGTCGATCACAGTCAACCTTCGATCGTTCCCCTCTTCCCAAGTCCTCCCTTCCGCGCTATCCTGAGCACCAGCAACTCAACTTTGGAATGCTCGACTTCCTGGACCTGTTGGAGAGTCTACGGACCGTCAAGCCAGCTCGTGGCAGCGCGGACCTCCGCAAGCAAGAGGAGATAGATCGAAAATGAACGAACGTATGACGCTTCCCGTGCTCCCGTTGAGGGACTTCGTGCTGTTTCCAGGCGTCACCGCGCCGATCAACGCGGGAAAGCCTGCCACCTTGCGCGCCATCGAGGCCGCGCTGGCCACTCCCGATCGCCTGGTGTTCGCCGTGTCGCAGCGGGAAGACGCCGCGGAGGTGACGCCGGAGGTGCTCCACACGATCGGCACCGTGGCCCGCATCGGCCAGACCCAGAGGGGTCTCGGCGGCATGCAGCTTCTGCTTCAGGGTGAGCACCGCGGCATCGCGATGCGCATCATCGAAAAGGACGGCCACCTGGAGGCCACCGTCCGCGAGGCCGAGGAGATGCAGCCTTTGAATTCCAACGATCCGGCCTTCGTCGCCCTCTTCCGCGAGACGCGCGAGCGTGCCGCGGAGCTGGGCACCAAGGCCGGTCTCGCCGAGGAGGTCGTGCACCAGGTTCTGGAAGGGGTCACCGACCCTGGCCGCCTGTCCGACCTCGTCGCGGCGTATACCGATCTGCAGCCCAAGCAGCGCCAGATGCTGCTCGAGACCCTGTCCGTCGAGGAGCGCCTGCGGCGCGTCCTGGTCCACGTCCAGCGCCAGCTCGAGGTGCTCGAAGCGCAGCAGGACATCAAGAGCCGCGTCCAGGAAGAGCTGGGCGACCGCCAGCGCGAGATGTTCCTGCGCGAGCAGCTCAAGGCCATCCAGAAGGAGCTCGGCGAGGGCGAGGGCGGCAACGACATCGAAGAGCTGCGCGAGCGGCTCGCCAGGCTGGACCTCCCGGCGGACGCCCGCAAGGAGGTCGACCGGGAGCTCGGCCGTCTCGGCCGCATGGGCCGCGAGGCCATGGAGACCCAGGTCATCCGCAACTACCTGGAGACCATCTCGGAGCTCCCCTGGAACGAGCGCAGCCCCGAGCACCTGGACATCCCGGAGGCGGCGCGGATCCTCGAAGAGGACCACTACGCCCTGGGTGACGTGAAGGACCGCGTCCTCGAGTTCCTGGCTGTCCGGCAGCTCCGGACCGAGGAGCAGCAAAGGGCCGCGGAGATCGCGGAGATCACCGCGGAAGTCGTGAACGTGGACGGGGAGGCTCCCGAGGCCACGGAGAAGGAGAAGACCTCCAACAAGGGTCCGATCCTCCTCTTCGTCGGCCCTCCGGGCGTGGGCAAGACCTCGGTCGCCAAGTCCATCGCCCGGGCCATGGGCCGCAAGTACGTGCGTATCTCCCTTGGCGGCGTTCGCGACGAGGCCGACATCCGCGGCCACCGGCGCACCTACGTGGGCGCCATGCCCGGACGGATCATCCAGGGCATGAGGCAGGCCGGCACCAAGAACCCGGTCTTCCTGCTGGACGAGGTCGACAAGCTCGGCATGTCCCACCAGGGCGATCCGGCGAGCGCGCTGCTCGAGGTCCTGGACCCGGCGCAGAACGACACCTTCACCGATCACTACCTGGGAGTGCCGTTCGACCTGTCGGAGGTGCTGTTCGTCGCCACGGCGAACTTCATCCAGAACATCCCCGGACCGCTGCTCGACCGCATGGAGATCGTGCAGTTCTCGGGCTACACGGAGCAGGAGAAGCGGACGATCGCGAAGCGCTTCCTACTGCCGCGGCAGCTCAAGGAGAACGGCCTGAGGCTGGATCAGATCGAGTTCACCGACGAAGCGGTGGGCGAGGTGATCACGGCCTACACCCGGGAGTCCGGCGTGCGGCAGCTGGAGCGCG
>JANOCF010000847.1:0-2270 GCA_031412055.1 Holophagales bacterium
GGGATCGAGGTTGAGCGCCAGGTCGAGCGATCGGCGGCGGCCCTGCTGCTGGCCGATCGGATCGGCGACAGGTTGGAGGCCGCCGTGGTCCACGTCTCCGAAGAGGGCACCTGGGTCCGTACCTGCGATCCGCCGTCCGAAGGCAGGGTGACGCGGGACGCCGAAGGGCTGGAGGTGGGCGCCCGGATCCACGTTCGCCTGCTCATGGCGGATCCCGAGCGGGGGGTGCTGGAGTTTGCGCTATCCTCTCCCCACGATGCGCCGGCTCAAGCTCACGACCGGCGGTGAGAGCCACGGCCCGGGACTCACCGCGATCCTCGCCGGCCTGCCCGCCGGCATGCGGGTCAACTTCGGCCTCCTCGCCCGCGACCTCGCCCGCCGCCAGCACGGCTACGGGCGCGGCAACCGGATGAAGATCGAGAAGGACACCGCCGAGATCCACGGCGGCGTCCGCGGCAGCGAGACCCTGGGCTCCCCTCTGGTCCTCTGGATCGCCAATCGCGACTATGTGAACTGGGAGCCGATGATGAGCCCCGTCGAGGTCGATCGCCGGCGGGCCGCCCAGAGGCGCGTGCACATCCCCCGGCCGGGGCACACCGACCTGGCGGGAGGCGTCAAGTACCAGCGGCACGACCTGCGCGACATCCTGGAGCGGGCCTCCGCCCGGGAGACCACCGCCCGGGTCGCGGCCGGCGCCTTCGCCCGCATGCTGCTGGCCGAGATCGGCGTCGAGATCCGCAGCGGCGTGCGCTTCCTGGGCTCGATCGGCGCGGACCGGCCCGTGCCCACCTGGGAAGACCTCCAGCAGGTCGACGAGACCTCGCCCTTACGGGCCATCGACCGCTCGCTCGAAGAAGAGATGGTCCGGCTGGTGGACCGCGCCCAGGAGGAAGGGGACACGCTCGGCGGCGCGGTGACGGTCATCGCCCACAACGTACCGGTAGGGCTCGGCTCGCACGTGCAGTGGGACGAGAAGCTGGACGGCCGGCTCGCGCAGGCCATCATGTCGATCCACGCCGTCAAGGCGGTAGAGATCGGCTGGGGCGTGCAGGCCTCCCGCGGCTTCGGCAGCGAGGCCCACGATCCGATCCTGGGGCGTTCGGAGGACGGCCGCTGGACCCGTCCCACCAACAGGGCCGGCGGCCTGGAAGGCGGCATCACCAACGGCGAGGACCTGGTGATCACCGCCTACAAGAAGCCGATCGCCACCCTGCGCAAGGGCATGCCGAGCGTCGACCTCGACACCATGGAGCCGCAGACCTCGGAGTACGAGCGCAGCGACGTGACCGCCCTGCCCGCGGCCGGTGTCATCGCCGAGGCCATGGTCGCCATGGTCCTGGCCGACGCCGTCCTGGAGAAGCTGGGCGGCGACTCCATGGCCGAGGTGAAGGCCCACTGGCAGGCGACCCTCGAACAGCAGCGGCGCTGGCCCGGGTAGGCCTACTTCCGCTCGCGCAGCGACTCCACCATCCCGTTGAACGCCGTCTCCAGCTCAACCAGGTGAGGATCCGTGTGGCGGAAGCGGAGCTGGCGGTCCATCTTCCCCGCCGTCACGTCTTCCATCGCCCTGCGGAGCGCGATCAGGGGGCCCGCAATCCGGTGCGTGCTGAACACCGCGAGCAGCACCACCGCCGCGACCACCAGGGCCGTCTGAACGGAGAGCACGACGATCAGCTCCTGTCGGGCGGCCTCGTTGAGCTGGTCGAACATGACCAGGTACGAGGTCACGCCGAACACGACCGCGACCAGCGTCGTCACCACGATCCAAATCCCTGAGAAGCGCAGAACGTACGGAAGAGTAAACCGGACCCCCGACCCGCGGACCTGCTGTAGGTTCACCATGGGACTCCTCCCTTCAGGAAACTGGCATAGACAAAACTTTGAATGATTCTAACTCAAACCAGGATCAGCGCCACCCCTGCCGCCATCAATCCGACGGCCAGCGCCTTGCCCGCGACCTGCACCGGAGCCGGCACTTCTCCCAACAAGGGAATGGCCAGCAGGGTCGTGAAGACCGGCGTGAAGGACAGCAGCAGGATGGTGACGCTCAGCGGGGAGTTGCGCAGCGCCGCAAAGAACAGGAGATTGGCCCCGACGTTGAGGACGATCGAGAGCAGGGCCGGAAGGGCATAGCCCGCCTGGATCTCCGGCATCCCCTCCACCCCGGCCCAGAGGGCGAACAGCGGCACGGACGCGGCTGTCAGCAGGAAGACGAGCGGCACGGGCTTCACCCGTCCGACCAGGAACTTGCGGCAGACGTCGAAGCCGCT
>JANOCF010000848.1:0-5564 GCA_031412055.1 Holophagales bacterium
GTGGCCGCCATCAGGAAGAAGCCTCCCAGGTGAAAAGCCCGGGGGTCCCGCCGTCCACCCAAGAGGAGCAGGGTCGCCGTGGCGGTGAACGGCAAGGCGAAGATCAGGTGAAGGGGATAGGGATAGACTGGATCGTTCACCAGACCGTAGGCCCCGACGAACGCGACCAGCCCCGCCCCCACCTTGAGATAGGCGAGGAGCGGGACCAGCCACGTCCAGGAGCTGGAGCTGAGCGCGGCCTGCAGTCGGAAGACTGACGGGCCGAAGCGGTCGCTCAGAGAAGAGGCGTTGGCGGTAGTGGCGGGCACAGCGGGGTATCCGATCGGAGCTGAACCTGGAGCGCCGCTTCGTAGACCATCGTCACGCTGATCGTGGGGGATCCCTGCTGAATCGCCATCAGCGCCGAAAGACTGCCGATCGCCCGGATCCGGTCTAGCACCTGGAGCGCCACGGTGCCCCAGCTCTCGATGACCTCGTCCGTGATCGCGTTGTAATACCAGCGGTGCAGCTCCAGCGCTGCATCCTGTGACACGCGGACCGCTCCGGTACCTTGTCCATAAGCAATCCAGATCTGCGCCATGATTCCATCGCGGGTGTACGACATCCCATCTCTCCTTTTCTGGTAAAGGGCTTACAAAAAAACCGTCTCCGGTCGGAAGCAAGCGCCCAAATCAGAAAATAGAGAAACGGAAACCATGAGAAAGGGTAACAGTCCGGCACTCTCCCGGCAACTGGAGAGATAAAAAGGCCCGGCCGACCGCAAGGTCAGGAGCCGGGCCTTCGGGACTTCAGAGCAAGAAGGGGATCAATACCTGACGGGGATCAATACTTGATGCTGCAGCCGTACGGCTTGGTCGAGGCCGTGGCCACGCTCTTGCCGTTCAGCTCGGCGAGGAGGCCGCCGTCGACGTAGTTGACGCGCTGGCTCATCGGGTTGCGGCCGCTCGGATCGTCGTCGATGGCGCCGTTGTAGGCGATCTTGCCCTGCTCGTCGACGATGTACATGTGGGGCGTGGTCTTGGCGTCATAGGCCTTGCCGACCTTGCCGGTCTCATCGTAGAGCACGGTGTAGGTGACGCCGTTCTTCTTGTTCCAGGCCTGGTGCTCGGCCGGCTTGAGGAAGTCCTTGTGGCTCGCGTTGGTGCTGTTGATGCCGAGCAGACGGCGCCGCCGTGCTTCTTGGCGAGGTTGTTCATGGTTTTCTCGCGGGCATGGCGGTCGGAGAACGGGCAGTTGGGGTTGACCCACTCGAGGACCACGACCTTGCCCTTGTAGTCGGCCAGGGAGTGGGCCTTGCCGTTGAGGTCCTTGAGCTGGAACGCCGGAGCGTTCTCGCCCACGGCGCCCACGGCCATGGCGGGTCCGGCGGCCAGGGCAAAGCCGGCCAGGAGCAGGGACGTTGCGGTGATGATTCTGCGCATGTTGAATTCTCCTATGGATGATCGGTTCAGGCTTCTGCTTCGGTGGTGATGACGTTTCCAGGCATATTCCCGGGAATACTGTGGCGCTCGGCCACCCAGGGGGCGGCCAGCGCGCACGCGGCGAGGATCACGGCCAGGGCGATGCGCAGGGTCCGGCGGCTGCCGGAGCGGCTGCGGAGCCAGGCGCAGAGTCCCATGGCGAGGATCGCCAGCTCGACGGCCGCGAGGCCCTCGGGGCGGATCTGCCGGGACAGGGCATAGAGCAGGCCCACGGTCACGGCCGCGGCTCCGAAGCCCAGGGCTTCGCGCAGCCCGTGGTTTCCGGCCTCCGAGGGGATGAGCAGACCCCAGAGCCAGAGGGCCAGGAGGGCCGAAGCCACCGCCAGCAGGGCAGTTATGGCCGGGCGGGCTGGGCGCCGAATGGATACGGGCTCCGCTGCCGTCGCTGCCTTCCTCCCCACCTCCTGCCGTGCTTCGAGGTTGAGGCTCTTGCCTTCGCGGACGAGCCCGGTGGCGGTCCAGGCGATAGCGGTCGTGGTGGGGACCTTGCCTTCCTCGCGAGGCTTGAGCGGCACGCGGTAGACGACCCCGTCGCCGTCCTCCCGGATGACCGGCTTGCCGGTATCGAAGGCCTCGTGGCTCTCCAGGAAAAGTCCTGAGCCTTCGCCGGGCCGGGCGCCCCGTACCCGGACTTCCAGGACCGGCGCCTCGGGGCGGCTCACGTCCAGGGCCGCGTCCGTGGACACGCCCGCGATCTGTCCGGCCGGGCTGGGCAGGCGGCTCCACCAGCGGTCGACCAGGGGAGCGGTGACGGGATCGGGAATCTCGGCAGCCCCCAGCGGCTGGTCCAGGGCAAGCTTGTAGCGGTAGGGGATGCAGTCGACCTCGCAGACCAGGTAGTCCACGTCGGCTTCGAGGCGGAGGCGGTCGCCGTCCACCTGAATATTCGCGCGGAGAGGGTAAACGACCTCGTCTCCGTAGCCGAAGGCCACGAGGTCGCCCGGCAGCTCGAAGCGCGTCGGAGCGGGCCAGAGCAGCTCGGTCTTCCCGAGCCCCGGCGCCGGGCTGAACACGACGACGGGCGGGAAGCCGGCGTCGCCGCTGTTCTTCCAGTAGACGTGCCAGCCGGGAGACAGGGTGAAGTGGAGCCCCAGGCGAAGCTCGCCGCTGCGGGGAGCCACCTGGTAGGGGGTGATCAGCCGGACGCGGGACTGCTCATTCTCCGCCCACTCGCTGGCTACGCCCCAGGCGCGCAGGGGTGCCAGGAGGAGGATGGCGAGGACGAGGAATGTGGGTTTCGGCAGCATGACCTGAGACTTCAAACCCGGGTAGTGGGATGGGGATTCCAGACCCTCCCGGGGCCGGGACATCCAGGTTACGTTAGAACCCGCTCCATGGTTACGCCAGGGGACGTAAATTTCCGGTAAATTCAGCCGCGCGGGGAAGGGACCCTGCGCGGGAGGGATCAATTGCTGGTTTCTTTCACCAACCTCGGCTGCAAGCTGAACCAGGCGGAGATCGAGCGCCTGGCCCGAGATTTCGTCTCTGCCGGGCACCGGGTCGTGGCCTCGCCCGAGGAGGCGGACCTCCACGTGGTCAACACCTGCACCGTCACCCACGTTGCCGCCCGAGCCTCGCGCAAGGCTGCCGGCCGCGCCGGACGCAGCCGCCGGGCCGGTGTCCGAACCGTTCTCACCGGCTGCTACGCCACGGACACGCCCGAAGAGGCGGCCCGGCTCGCCGGAGTCGACCTGGTCGTCCCGAATACGGAGAAGGACCGCCTTCTCGACCGCGTCCACGAAGCGTTTCCCGATCTGGCGGAGCCGGAGATCCCGGTCCCCTACGTCTCCCTTTCCTTCGGCCACACCCGCGCCCTGGTGAAGGTCGAGGATGGCTGCAACATGCGCTGCTCCTTCTGCATCATCCCCTCGACCCGGGGTGGGCAGCGGAGCCGTCCGCCGGCCGAGGTGGTGGAGGAGGTCCGGGGCCTGGTCGAGACGGGCTACCAGGAGGTGGTGGTGACGGGCGTGCAGATCTCCGCGTACCGCTCCGGAGGCAGCCGCCTCTACGAGCTGGTCCGGGCGATCCTCGACGGCACGGACGTCCCCCGTCTGCGTCTCACCTCCATCGCGCCCTGGGACCTGGACGAGCGGCTGCTGGAGCTCTGGTCCGACCGGCGCCTCTGCCGTCATCTCCATCTCTCTCTCCAGAGCGGCGCCACGGCCACCCTTCGCCGTATGCGCCGCCCGTACACGGCCGAGAGCTATCTGCAAACCATGGAGCGGGTGCGGGAGGCGATCCCGGGAGTGGCGGTCACCACGGACGTGATCGTCGGCTTCCCCGGGGAGACGGACGAGGAGATGGCCGAGAGCCTGGCTACGGTCGAGGCCGCCCGCTTCGCGAAGATCCATGTCTTCCCCTTCTCGCCCCGTCCGGGGACCGAGGCCGCGGATCTCCCGGGGCACGTCCCGCCGGAGGAACGCAAGGCCCGCATGGAGCGCATGCTCGCGCTGGCGCAGCAGGCCGAGCGCGAGTTCCGCTCCGCACACGTGGGCACCCGCGCCACGGTTTTGTGGGAGCGGCCCCGGAACGGAGTCGGCCATGGGCTGACGGACAACTACCTGCGGGTGATCTGTCCGGAAGCGGAGGGGATGTGGAACCGCTTCACCGAGGTGGAGCTGACAGGGCTGCTCGACGACGGGGTCTCCGCCTCGTTTCCAGCCGCCTCCTGAATGTTTCGAAACGCAACGGAGCGTTCCGGAAGCATTCTGGAAGCGCGGCCGAACATTGGCTGGCGCTCCCGGAACATTCCGCGGGGTCTCGGAAGCGTTCGCTGGCCTCCCGGGACCCCTCGCTGCGCGTAGAGGACCTTCCGCTTCGCGCAGCGGAAGGCTGCCGAGTCTCAGCGGGACATCCGCTTCCTCTGCGGAATGTTTCGCTGGATCTGCGTAGTGCTCCCGGATGCGTAGCGAACGTTTCCGAATGCTTCGCGAATGCTCCCGAGCTTCCAGGAAAGGTTCGGCAGGTGTCAGCGAATGTTTCCGGATGTTCCCGCGACCCGCTCCAGGATGTGGTAGAGCCCGAACTTGGGCAGCCGCAGGAACCCGAACCATGCCGCGGCCGCCAGGGTCCCCTCGTCCAGCCACTCGCGGATCCAGTAGCCGGCGTAATCGGGGTGGCGCTGCTTCAGGCCGGCGCCGTTTTCGATCGCCCAGCGCCGGTTGTACCCCTCGTGCACGCCCACCGGCGGCGACAGCACCAGCGGAAGACCGAGGGCCGCGTAGAAGGTCATCTCGCTCGGCTTGGTCCAGAGGATGTCGGTCTCGGCGAGGAGCCGGTTGAAGCGGGGGTAGTAGCTCTCGAAGTCCCTGTCGCAGAGGATCGTCACGCCCTCGTGGCCTTCCAGGCCGGCCTCCCGGACCCATCCCTGGAACCGGTCCGCCACCTCCTGGCGTACGCCCGCCACCAGGCAGAGACGGAGGCGGTTCTCCTCGATCAGCGATTTGAGGCTCCTGAGCAGCCGCCGCGCCAGCTCGGCCTGGGCTCCGGCGCCGCCGACCGAGAAGGTGGCGAGCGGCGGCCGGCCTTCCTCCTCGGCGGGGAGCTCGACCCCGAGAAAGGCGTGGATCTCGTCGCGGGCCTGGGAGCGGAAGGCCTTTTTGCGGTCCAGCCGCACCAGGCGGGCGGCGAGGTTGCGGCGGGCGACCGGCACGTCCAAGCCGCCGAGCAGCTCGTGGGGGAGAGGAAAGCCGGTCATCTCGATCTGGTCCCGGGCGATGCCGTAGGAGCGCAGCCGCCCGACCGCGCGGTGGCTGGGAGCCAGATAGACGATGCGGCTGCGCTCGGGCCGCAGCGGCACCCAGGCGCGGTTGATGTCCACGTCCGTGACCACCAGGTAGATCGGATCGCACCCGTAGTGATCGGCGGACAGGGCGGGCGCGAAGAAGGTGCTCAGCAGCGGCGCGCCCGTGTCCCGCAGGTGGTTGTTCAGCCCGCGGCCCAGCCCTTTGCGGATCAGGCGGTCGAGCGACCGGACCTGGAGCGTGGGCGCCGAGAGATCCCGGTAGGGGTACAAGTGGGGAATCGCGGTCAGGGAGTCGAGGACCGAGCGCATGGGCGCGCCGATCAGAGGGAGTTGCGAGG
>JANOCF010000849.1:0-2306 GCA_031412055.1 Holophagales bacterium
TCCAGCCCCGGGACGGCATGCCGATGAGGATCGCCGAGAGGCACCGCACCGCGATATCTTCCCTCTGAGGAGGATTTGAGATGCCCGAGCCCACAACGATCACCGCTCATGGCGGCCACGCCCTGGCCGTCCTCTTCTCCCCGGACGGCAAGACCCTGCTCTCGGCCGGAATGGACAGCAAGATCAAGCTCTGGTCCGCGCCCGGCTGGGAGGACGCCGGCACCTTCGAGGGGCACGACAAGAGCGTCAACAGCCTCGACCTGTCGCCGACCCTCGCCACTCTCGCGACGCTCGCGACGGCCTCGACCGACAAGACGGTCAAGCTCTGGTCCTTTCCCGGGGGCAAGGTCCTGCGCACCCTGACCGGGCACAAGAACACGGTGAGCACCGCCCGCTTCTCACCGGACGGCGAGCACGTCGCCTCCGCCTCCTACGACGGCAAGGTCAAGCTCTGGTCCACCGATACGGGCGAGGAGCTGGCGACCCTGTCGGGCCACGCGAAGAACGTGGGCTCCGTCGCCTTCTCGCGGGACGGGCGCACTCTGGCCTCGGCCGGTCTGGGCGACAAGATCGTGCTCTGGAAGGTGCCTTCGGGTGAGCGGATCGGCGAGCTCGCCGGCCACGAGGTCGCAGTGGGCTCGCTCACCCTCTCGCCGGACGGCAAGCGGCTCGCCTCGGCCGGCTACGAGGGGACCGTGCGCCTGTGGTCCACCAGAGACTGGTCCGAGGAGCGCCGCATCGACCTCGACGGCAAGGGGCAGTTCCCCGTGGCCTTCTCGCCGGACGGCAGGACGCTCGCGGTGGGGATGGAGAAGAAGGTGGAGCTCTGGTCCCTCAAGACCTGGGAGCGGCTGGAGACTCTGCCGGTGGCAGCCAAGGGCGTCTACGCCGTGGCCTTCTCGCCGGACGGGCGGCTCCTCGCCTCGGCCTCGGCCGACAAGCGGGTGCGCGTCTGGGAGCTCGACCCGAGCAAAACCGGATAAGACCTCCTTCGGGGCCGCCGCTAGCATCGTCGCAGGGTGGCCCCATCCCCCACTTTTCCCGAAGGAGGGAACCCGATGGTCCAGGAACGATCCCCCCTCTCCGCCCGTTTCGGCATCTCGATCCTGCTCCTGGCGCTGGTCCTTGCCGGCTGCCAGACCACGCGTTCCCCAGGCGGGGGGGAAACGGAAGGCACCACGGGCGCGGGCGGCGACATGGCCGCGCTCCTGGCGGAGCCGGCCGAGGGCTGGGTCGAGCCCTTCGACCATCCGGCCGACGTCAAGTCGGTCGGCCAGTACACCGACGAAGGCGTGACCATGGAGCTCGAGAGCTTCAGCGCCGCCCTGCTGGAGCCCAGCCCCACCGCCGACTTCGCCATCGACCAGGTGCCGACCACCCGCAGATCCGCGGGGCTGGTCAGCGAAGGGCAGGACGATCAGCAGCTCGTGGTGCTGGAGTCCCAGCCGGCCCTGAAGCCCAACGCCAGCGCCGACAAGACGCACTTCTACGAGCGCGCCGACGGCGCCATCTCCGCGCTGGGCTGGGTCAACGAGTTCTTCCGCGACGTCCGGGTAACAGGCGAGGTCAACACCCAGGGCGGAGCCGACGGCCAGGGAGCCGTCAGCCGCCAGGGGGTGATGGCGCGCTGGGACCTCGGCAACAACTTCTACTGGTTCACGGTCGACTTCTCGGCCGGCATCTTCGAGATCTACCGGGCGCGCTACTTCGGGGTCTTCGCGCCCCTGGACGGCTCGACGGGAAAGGTCCGCGACTTCAAGAACACCAGCTCCTACCTGCTCGAGTTCGAGCTTGTCGGCGACACGCTGCAGGGCCGGGTCTACGAGCCGGGCCGCGGCGGCCGGCGGGGCCGGCTGGTGGGGGATACGGGCAAGATCACCGACCGCGAGCCCCACTATGAAGGGGTCTCGGGCTTCCTGGCCGAGCCGGCGATCGGCGCCCCCTTCACGCCGCTCCACGCGAGCTTCGGCATCCTGCGCTCCGAGGCCGTCGGCACCGGACGGCCCACGAAGGCGGCCAACCTCCGCGTCGCCGACGTACCCCAGGCGGCCCAGGCACGCTTCGAGAGGGCGCGGACCCTGGCCCGCCAGGGTGACGCCGAGCAGGCCATCAGCCAGCTCAACGAAGCGATCAAGGCCTCTCCCGACTACGTCGAGGCGCTCAACGACCTCGCCTGGATCCGCGCCACCAGCGAGGACGCCAAGCTGCGCAACCCGCAGGAGGCGGTCCAGCTCGCCGAGAGGGCCGTCGGGCGGCTCGTGGAGCTCTACGACCGGCGCACCATCGACCCGGCCGCGGCATCGCGG
>JANOCF010000850.1:0-4986 GCA_031412055.1 Holophagales bacterium
CGGCCCAGCCCGGAGGATTCAGGTTGGTCATGCATCCTCCCTTTCCCTCAGACGGAAACGCTGGAGCTTGCCGGTCAAGGTGCGCGGCAGGCTCTCCACGAACTCGATCTGGCGCGGGTATTTGTAGGGCGCGATCACCGACTTCACGTAGTCCTGCAGCTCTTTGACCATCTCGGGAGCGCCTGGATTTCCGGGACGGAGCACGATGAAGGCCTTCACCACGTGGCCGCGCTCCACGTCGGGCACGCCCACCACTCCGCACTCCAGCACCTTGGCATGCTCCAGGAGCACGTTCTCCACCTCCACGCCGGAGATGTTGATGCCCGCCGAGATGATCATGTCGTCCGTCCGCGCCTGGTACCAGAAGTAGCCGTCCTCGTCCATGGAGAACGAGTCGCCGGTCAGGTTCCAGCCGTTCTGGACGTAGGCAGCCTGCCGCTCCGGATCGCCCAGGTAGCGGCAGCCCGTGGGACCCTTCACTGCGAGACGTCCGATGCCGCCCGGCGGGAGCGGACTGCCGTCCTCGTCCACGATCATCGCCTGGTAGCCGGGCACGACGCGGCCCGTGGAGCCGGCCTTGGCTCCGGCTCCCGACTCGCTGATGAAGATGTGCAGCATCTCGGTGGAGCCGATGCCGTCGACGATGCGGAGCCCGGTGGCCTCTTCCCAGGCCTCGAAGGTCGCCTGCGGCAGGTGCTCGCCCGCGGAGACGCAGGCCCGGAGGCTGGTGATGTCGTGCTGGCCGAGCATGCCGAGCATCGCCCGGTAGGCTGTGGGCGCTGTGAACACGACGGTGGCCTTGAAGTCCTGAATGCCCTTGATGAGCTGCGGCGGCGCCGACTGCTCCAGCAGGACTGCCGAGGCGCCGATCCGCATCGGGAAAAGGATCAGCCCGCCCAGTCCGTAGGTGAACGCGAAGGGCGGCGAACCCGCGAAGATGTCGTCGCGGTGGGGCTTCAGCACGTAGGGCGGGAAGCAGTCGCAGATCGCGAGCACGTCGCGATGGAAGTGGACCGTCCCCTTGGCGTTGCCGGTCGTCCCGGACGTGAAGGCGATCAGGGCGATGTCGTCTGCCGAGGTGTCGCAGCTCGTGAAGACGGCGGGCTTGTCCCGGGTCAGCTCTTCCAGCGAGCCCGGCTCTCCCGAGTTGAAGTGGACGACCCGCGCTCCGGGGCGCGCCTCGCCGGACGCGGTCTTCGCCATGGCCTGCTCGCACTCGCCGCAGATGCGGCCGTCGGTCAGGGCCAGGGTGATGTTGGCCTTGTCGGCGATGTAGACCAGCTCCCGCGAGCGCAGCAGGGGCATGGTGCAGACCACGATGCCTCCCGCCTTGAGGATCGCGTACCAGCAGGCGGCCATCATCGGGTTGTTGTAGCCGCGCAGGAGCACCCTTCCGCCGGGGACGAGACCGAGGTCTTTCACCAGGGCGTGCGCGATGCGGTTGGAGGTTTCCAGCAGTTCGCGGTAGGTCCACCGGCCGCCGGGGAAGTGGAAGGCGATGCGGTCGCCGTCGCCCGCCGCGATCCGGGCGTCCAGCAGCTCGGCCGCGCAGTTGAGCCTGTCCGGGTAGGCCAGCTCGGGAAGGCCGCTGTAGTCCATCTCGGGCCACAGCTCGGGCGGGGGCAGGAGGTCGCGGCAGAAGGTGTCCACGTGCGCGGTTGCGCCTCCGGGCGTGCGGAGCGGTTCAGGCATCGGATTCCTCTTTCAGGAGCTGGCTGGCGATGACCAGCCGCTGGACCTCGCTGGTCCCCTCGTAGATGCGCAGGGCGCGGATCTCCCGGTACAGACGCTCCACCGGTGCCCCGGCGAGCACGCCGCGCCCGCCGAAGAGCTGCACGGCGTCGTCGATCACCTTCTGGGCGGTCTCGGTGGCGAAGAGCTTGGCCATGGCGGCTTCCCGGGTCACACGGGGCGCTCCGGCATCGCGGGTCCACGCGGCCCGGTAGACGAGGAGGGCGCTGGCGTCGACCCCGAGGGCCATGTCGGCGAGGCGGGCCTGGGTGAGCTGGAGGTCGGCGAGCGGCTTGCCAAAGACATGGCGGCGGCGGGCGTGGCCGACCGCTTCGTCCAGGGCGCGGCGGGAGAAGCCGAGCGCGGCGGCGCCCACGGTGGAGCGGAAGACGTCGAGCGTGCCGAGGGCGACCCGAAGGCCGCGGCCCGGCTCTCCGACCAGGGCGCCGGACGGCACGCGGCAGCCTTCGAAGCGAATCGTTCCCAATGGGTGCGGCGCCAGCAGATGGAGGCGCTCGGTCACGCGAAAGCCGGGGTTTGAAGCCTCGACCAGGAACGCGCCGAAGCCCTTGTCTCCGGCTTCAGGCAGTCGGCAGAAGACGACGTAGAAGTCTGCCAGTCCGGCATTGGAGATCCAGGTCTTCTCGCCGTCCAGGATGTAGTCGGAGCCGTCCCGCCGGGCCGTGGTGGTCATGGCGTTGACGTCGGAGCCGGCATCGGCCTCGGACAGCGCGAAGGCGGGGATGGCCTCGCCGGAAGCGACCTTTGGCAACCACTTCCGGCGCAGCTCCTCCGAGCCGAAAAGCGAGATGGGGCCGCTGCCCAGGCCCTGGAGGGCGAAGGCGAAGTCGGCGAGCCCGGAGGTGCGCCCCAGGGTCTCGCGGATCAGGCAGAGGGAGCGGACGTCAAGCCGTTCGGAGGCGCCTCCCCAGGGCGCGGGCACGGCGTGGCGCAGCCATCCTCCCTGGGCCAGGCGGCGGACCAGCTCGCGGCAGGTGGCGTCCAGGTCGGTCAGGTCGTCGTGCTCATGCTCGGTGAGGGGCGCGATCTCGCGCTCGGTCCAGGACGCGAGCTCCCGGGCCAGGGCTCGGTGCCGGTCCTCGAAGAAGGGCCAGGAGAGAAAGCTCGTGTCCGCCATCAATCGCCCTGGAAGACGGGCTTCTCCTTGGCCACGAATCCCCGGTAGGCGCGGGCGAAGTCTTCCGTCTGCATGCAGATCGCCTGGGCCTGGGCTTCGGCTTCGATGGCTTCGTCGACGCCCATCGACCATTCCTGGTGGAGGGCGCGCTTGGTCATGGCATGGGCGAAGGTGGGACCGGCGGCCAGCGAGGCGGCGAGGGTCCGGGCTTCGCCGAGAAGCGCTTCCGGCTCGACCAGGCGGTTGTAGAAGCCCCAGCGCTCGGCCTCGGGACCTTCCATGAAGCGGCCGGTGTAGAGCAGCTCGCTGGCCCTTCCATGTCCGATGATGCGCGGCAGGAGGGCGCAGGCGCCCATGTCCGCGCCGGACAGGCCGACCCGGACAAAGAGGAAGGCGATACGGCTGCGCAGCGTGCCCAGGCGCAGGTCGGAGGCCATGGCGAGGATCGCGCCCGCGCCGACGCACATGCCGTCGATGGCCGCGACGATCGGTTGCGGGCAGGCGCGCATGGTGCGGACCAGCTCGCCGGTGAGGCGGGTGAAGGCGAGGAGCTTGTCCATGCGGCCCTCCTCGCGCCACTGCACCAGGGGGCCGATGATGTCGTGGACGTCGCCGCCCGAGCAGAAGTTGCCGCCCTCGCCGGTCAGAACGATCGTCTTGACCTCGCCGACCCGGCGCAGGCGGCCGAAGGTGTCAGACAGCTCGCGGTAGGACTCGAAGGTGAGGGGGTTCTTGCGCTCGGGACGGCTGAGGGTGATGGTCGCGACCCGTCCCTCGACGCTCCAGGCGAAGCTGGTCGGGCGGATGTCTTCGACGGGGATGCGGTCGTCCAAAAGGATCTCCTTCTTCAGCGTTCAGCCCTGCAAGCCCTCACCCCCCGGAGCAACTCTTGTAGCAAGTCTCCCCTCTCCCGGGGAGGGTGTGTTTGGGGGACCGGGAGAGGGGTCGGGGGTGAGGGCTCATACCGTGCTCGTGCCCAGCATCTCCTGCGCCTGCTGCTTGGCCCGGGCCAGGTTGCGCTCGAGCTGCTGCTTGCCCGAGAGGTACTGCACCGGCCACGGCTGGCCCGTGTAGCCCATCTCGGCGGCGGCGCGCAGCGTCCATTGCGGGTCGGCCAGGTGCGGGCGGGCCAGGGCGCAGAGGTCGGCGCGGCCCGCGGCCAGGATCGAGTTCACCTGGTCGGCCTCGGTGATGTTGCCAACCGTGATGGTCGGAATCCCGGCCTCGTTGCGGACGCGGTCCGAGAACGGGGTCTGGAACATCCTTCCGTAGACCGGCTTCGCCTGGGTCGAGGTCTGGCCGGCCGAGATGTGGAGGATATCGGCCCCTGCCTCGTGAAAGGCGCGGGCGATCTCGACCGCGGACTCGCCGTCGACACCGCCGTCGACCCAGTCGGTCGCGGAGATGCGCACGGACATGGGGCGGTCCTCGGGCCAGGCGGCGCGCATGGCCGCGAACACCTCCAGCGGGAAGCGCAGACGGTTGGCCAGCGAGCCGCCGTACTCGTCCGTGCGCCGGTTGGTCAGCGGCGTGATGAAGCTCGACAGCAGGTAGCCGTGGGCGCAGTGCAGCTCGATCATGTCGAAGCCGGCGTCGATCGCCATGCGCGTGGCCTGGGCGAACTGATCGCGGATCAACTCCATGTCCTCGCGGGTCATCTCGCGCGGCACCTGGTTGCGCGGGCTCCACGGCACGGGCGAGGGACCGATCACCTCCCAGCCGCCGGAGTCGAGCGGCTCGTCCATCCCCTCCCACATCCGCCTGGTGGCGCCCTTGGGGCCGGAGTGGCCGAGCTGCAGGCAGATCCGGGCCTGCGTCGCGCCGTGGACGAAATCGACGATCCGCTGCCAGGCGAGGACGTGCTCGGGCCTGTACATGCCGGTGCAGCCGACGCTGATCCGCGCTTCGGGGGAGACGCAGGTCATCTCGGTGACGACCAGGCCCGCTCCACCGAGAGCTCGGGCGCCCAGGTGGACCAGGTGGAAGTCGGTGGGCGTGCCGTCCTCGGCGCTGTACATGTCCATGGGGGCGACCACGATGCGGTTGTGCAGGGTCATGCCCCGGAGCCGGTAAGGGGTGAACATGGGCGGAACGGCGCCGCCTTCTTCTTCGTCCTG
>JANOCF010000851.1:0-8906 GCA_031412055.1 Holophagales bacterium
ACACCGTTTCCGGAGGCGCCTGCCGGAGCCAGCGGGGGCGGGACGGCGGCGGCCTTGGACTACGCGGGATTACGGGCTGGTGCCCAAGGAAGGGGCTCCTCGCCTGCGGAGGTGCTCCCTTCCCCGGAATTGCACGGCAGCTCCGGGGAAGGGAGGTTTAGACTAGGGCTCTATGCAGCCTTCGCAACAAAATCGGCCTTCACAGACCCAGTAGCAATGCTCGTGTCCGTCTCCCGAGTGGCAGTACTGCTGGTAGCCGTTATTTACTGCCAATCCCGGCTTGCGGGACATCACTGGCCGGCTTGGCTTCCCGGCGACGAAGTTTGATTTACCAGGCAGATAGGTGTCGGGCGAACGGTCGCCATCCGTATCCACCAGCACGAAACCGGCGGGCTCTGGCGCGATGACCCTGCTCCGCCAAGGGACATTTGGCGTTGCCGCGAAACGCACCGGCACCGCGATCTCAAGCGTCTCGCCGCCGATCCGGCCGACCGGAGTGAAGGTCATCTTCGTGTTCAGCGCGAGAGGGGCCGAGAACCGCCCACCCTGCTCGTTGTCGCGAACGATCCGCATCCGCGTGGTCGGCTGGGTGCCATCGAGCGCCACGGAGACGTCGAACTTCCCGCACGAAGCCTGGACCGGCTCCATGCTCTTGAGCGACAAGGCACGGGCCTGGATACGGGTCACCGCCACCCCTCGCTTGTCGAACTCCGCATCGTCCAGGCGCTGGATGATCGTGTCGGTCTTTCCCAATGCCCCGGGAATGCTCGTCACGATGGGCTCGCCGCGGAACGCCATCTTGCCTGTGAAGGCCGCTGAGCCGGGGCAGAAGAAACCCGCGGGGATCGGGGTCTTCGCGAAGTCCACGAACGTCTTGCCGTCACCCTTGGTCATCCAGACGTCGATCCCATTCTGGATGACACGGTCCGCCGCGAACAGGGGAGCCACGAGACAGAAGCCCAGAAGAACAATCCCTAACAGACGCACTCGCATGATGACCTCCTTGTCGGAAGATGCTGCATCTGATGCGATGGTACTCCTGTTTCCCTAGAACGCTTGTTCTAAAAAAAGAAACTCTGGCCAATTGCGGAGAGGGACGGAATGGGGGTACCAACCACGGAAGAGTTCCCTTCCCCGGAGCCTGTGGAGCAACTCCGAGGAAGGAGAACTTTTTCTAGATCCTGCTTAAGGTTCCTCCTCGGTGTAAACACAGTGCGTCTGAGTGGAAGTGCGGTGACAAGGGTCGGTCGGCATAGTTCCGACGATCAATCCTGGCCTGCGGGTAAACACCGGCCGACTCACCCTCCCGGCAAGGAAGTTCGAAGTGCCGGGCAGATACGTGTCAGGCGACCGGTCGCCATTCGTATCGACCAGCACGGAGCCGACGGATCTGGATGCGTTGCTCTTGTCCCGCCAGGAAATGGGCATCGCCGGGAAGCGCACCGGCACGGCGACCTCCAGCACCTCGGGGCTCACCCGGCCCAGCGGCGTGAAGCTCACCTTGGTGTTGAGCGCGAGAGGAGCGAAGAACCGCCCCCCATTCTCGTTCTCGCGAACGATCCGCATCCGCGTGATCGGCTGAACGCCGTCGAGGGTCACGGTGGCGTCGAACTTCCCGCACGAGGTCTGGATCGGCTGCACGCTCTTGAGCGACAAGGCACGGAACTGGATTCTCGTCACCGCCACCCCGCGCCTGTCGAACTCCGCATCGTCTAACCGCTGGACGATCGTGTCGGTCTTCCCTAGCGCACCCGGGGTACCGGTCACGATGGGCTCTCCCCGGAACGCCACCTTGCCCGTGAAGGGCGCCGACCCGCGGCAAAGAAAGCCGGCGGGAAGCGGATGCTCCGCAAAGTCCACGATGGTCGAGCCATTCCCCTTGGTCACCCAGACGTCGATCCCATTCTGGATGACCCGATCCGCAGCGAACACAGGCGACACGAGACAGAGGGCCAGAAGAACAATCCCAAACAGACGCACACGCATGAATGACCTCCTTGGTCGGAAGATGCTGCATCTGGCGCGATAGTACTCCTGTTTCTCTAGAACGCTTGTTCTAAATAACTATGCCTCCAGCGGGTGATCTTAGGAGCTTGCTTCGGAAGAGCCGTACCGCTCCGCCGCCCTGGCGCGCGCCTTCGTTGCTTCCACGTCCCGGTCGCGAGGCGGAGCGTTCGTCACCAGCGAGCCGAGCAGCTCCCGCGCCGCCTCGGTCACCTGGTCCACGGCCTTGTCGAAGGCGGACTCATTGGCCTTGGAAGGCTTCGTGAAGCCGCTCAGCTTGCGGACGAACTGGAGGGCGGAGGCCCGGACCTCGTCCTCAGTCGCGGGCGGCTCAAAGTTGTGCAGGGTCTTGATGTTTCGGCACATGGTGGTCCTCCTCAACGGAAAACGGTAGCACGGGCGCCCTACCCACCCGAACGCTTCGCCTTGTATCCGGCCTTAACCAGGTCCGCGACCAGCTTGTCCGCGTGGTCGCCCTGAATCTCCAATTCAAAACACGGGTCGCCGGCCGCGGTCTTCTCCACCTTCAGCGCTCCGCCACCTCCGCACAGCCGCTTCCAGGCGGCCAGGAGACGGGTGGCGTCCTCGCGATTGAGCACCAGGGGACCGGCGACGGTCACGGTCTTGCCGCCTCTTCCGGATTTCTCGCGGCGCACGCGGACGTCCTGCTGAGCGGGCGGCAGGCTGCGCATCGGCTCGGTGTCGGGTCCGGGAACGGTCCCGCCGCCCTTCTGCGGCAGGGGTCTCTCCGAGGACCAGACCAGTTTTCCTCCCGGTTTGGGTTTCATGGGAACTCCTCCCGGGCGCCCGGAAGAGCGCCTACCCCCTCAGGCGTTGTAGGATGAAAGGCCAAGAACCCAGGGTTCGCCTGAGAGGAAGATCGTTTGGACAACATCCGTAATTTTTGCATCATCGCGCACATCGACCACGGGAAGTCTACCCTGGCCGACCGGCTGATCCAGCGCTGCGGCGGCGTCGAAGACCGTGATTTCCGGGACCAGATCCTGGATTCCATGGATATCGAGCGCGAGCGGGGCATCACCATCAAGAGCAACACGGTGAGCCTCCTCTACAAGGCCCAGAACGGCCAGACCTATCAGCTCAACCTGATCGACCCGCCCGGACACGTGGACTTCTCCCACGAGGTCCGGCGTTCGCTCATGTCCTGCGAGGGCGCCCTGCTCCTGGTCGACGCCTCCCAGGGGGTCGAAGCCCAGACCGTGGCCAACCTCTACCTGGCCCTGGAGCTCAACCTGGAAATCGTGCCGGTCATCAACAAGATCGACCTGCCCTCCGCCGAGGTGGAACGCATCCGCGAGGAGATCGACTCCGATCTCGGGCTCGACCCCTTCGAGGCCGTGCTCTGCTCGGCCAAAATGGGCATCGGCATCGACGACATCCTGGAGGCGGTGATCCACAAGCTGCCGCCCCCGCAGGGCGACCCCGCCGATCCGCTGCGCGCCCTGATCTTCGATGCCCAGTACGACGCCTACCGCGGCGTGGTCATGCTGGTCCGCGTCAAGGACGGCACGATCCGCGCAGGCCAGACGCTCCGGCTGATGCACACCGAGAAGGAGTACAAGGTCGAGGAGGTCGGCCACATGCACCTGAAGCGAGTCAAGACCGACGAGCTCTCGGCCGGCGACGTGGGCTACATCATCGCCGGCATCAAGACGGTGCGCGACATCACGATCGGCGACACGATCACCGACGCCGACCGCCAGGCGCCCGAACCGCTGCCCGGCTACAAGGAGGCCAAGCCGGTCGTCTTCTCGTCGATCTACCCGATCGCCACCGACGACTACGAGGACCTGGCGCGGGCGCTCGAAAAGCTCCAGATCAACGACGCGGCGCTCACGTACCAGAAGGACTCGTCGTCCGCGCTCGGTTTCGGCTTCCGCTGCGGCTTCCTCGGGCTGCTCCACCTGGACGTGGTCCAGGAGCGGCTGGAGCGGGAGTACGATCTCTCGCTGCTCCTCTCCGCCCCTTCGGTGCGCTACGAAATCACGATGGAGGACGGCGAGGTGCGGTGGATCGACAACCCGGCGTACTTCCCGGACCCGGCGGCGATCGCGCTGGCGCGGGAGCCGTTCATCAACGCGAGCATCCTGATCCCGGAGCGCTACCTGGGAACGGTGATGGAGCTCTGCCGCGACCGCCGGGGGGCGAACCTCACCTACGAGTACCTGGCCCAGGGACGCCTGCAGGTGACGGTGGAGCTGCCGCTGGCCGAGATCCTCTTCGACTTCTACGACCGGCTGAAAAGCCTCACGCAGGGCTACGGCTCGTTCGACTACGAGCTGACCGACTACCGCGAGACCGACCTGGTCAAGGTGGACATCCTGGTCAATGCCGAGAAGGTGGACGCCCTGTCGCAGCTGGTGCACCGCGAGAAGGCGCGCCTGCGGGCGGTCCACTACTGCGAGCGCCTCGAGGCCACGATCCCCCGCCAGCAGTTCAAGATCGCCATCCAGGGCGCGATCGGGGGCAACATCATCGCCCGCTCCACGATCAGCGCGTTCCGCAAGGACGTGACCGCGAAGTGCTACGGCGGCGACATCTCCCGCAAGCGCAAGCTCCTCGAGAAGCAGAAGGAGGGCAAGAAGCGGATGAAGATGGTCGGCGCGGTGGAGATCCCGCAGGAGGCCTTCCTGGCCGTCCTGAAGTCCGACGCGGACTCCTGATGGAACGGGGCGCTTGTAAGAAAGATGATTGAGAGAGAGGACGTCATGGACGAGGCACCGCCAACCAACTTCAGCATTCCCGGCATCCTCCCCGTGTTCCCGCTGACCGGCTTGCTGCTGCTGCCGGGCAACCTGCTGCCGCTCAACGTGTTCGAACCGCGCTACCGCAACATGGTGGCGGACGCCATGGCCGGGGACCGCTACCTCGGCATGATCCAGCCGGTCGTCCCGGGGCCGGACAACTGGGTGGACGAGGCGCAGGCGCCGGCCAATCCGGATCTCTACCCCATCGGCTGCGCCGGCCGGATCGAGCGTTGCGAGCCGCAGTCGGACGGGCGGTACCTGATCATCCTGCGCGGGGTCGGCCGCTTCCGCGTCCGCCGGGAGCTGCCGCTGCGGCGGGGCTACCGGCAGGTGGAGGCCGACACGTCGGAGTTCCCGGCCGACCCGGCCGAGCCCGCCATCCTGCTGGACCCCTCGCGGCTGCTCTACGCCCTGCGCAAGTTCGCTGAGCCCCAGGAGATGGAGTTCGATTTCGACCTTCTGGGCTCGCTGCCGGGGGTATCGCTGCTCAACGGCCTGGCCGCGGCCCTGCCCTTCCGGCCGGCCGAAAAGCAGGCGCTTCTCGAAGCGGCGGGCCCGATGGAAAGAGAAGAGCTCCTTTTGGCGTTGATGGGTATGGGGCTCGACAGTTTCACCGTCGACGAGTACTACTCCCCTCCGATCGTGAATTGAGCGACGGAGACGGAAAGACAAGGGGGATCTCATTTCTCAGACCATCACCGGGGACACCCGGGGCATCAAGGCATCCGAAGTCAGCGCGCTGGAGCGCACCTACCGCCGCCGCACCGATCCGCGGCAGGTGGTCTCGCCGGAGCTCGCCCGCCACATGACCGAGGTCTCGCGCAAGCTCGGCCGCCAGGTCGGCGTGCTGCTGGACCGCGCCGGCACGGTGCGCAACGTCATCCTGGGCAATGCCAACAGCCTGGAGCTGCCCGACGTCGGCCGTCTGCGCGGCGGCATCGGCCGCTTCCGCGGCCTGCGCCTGGTCCACACGCATCTCAAGGGCGAGCCGCTGACCAAGGACGATCTCAACGACCTGGCGCTGCTCCGGCTCGATCTCGTGGCCATGATCGAGGTGCTGGCCGACGGCCTGCCGGGCCGGACGGAGGTCGCCCACCTCGCGCCGGAAGCGTCGATTGCCGACGGCATGGACGGCGATGGCAAGTCCGAGCCGTTCGAGCGCATCCTGTCGCGGGACGTCTACCAGCTCGCCGCCGAGCTCGACTTCCAGGCCACGATGAGCGCCCTGGAGGAGGAGGTCTCGCGCGTCATCAGCGACGCGGGCGAGACCCGGAAGGAGCGCGCCCTGGTCATCGGCATCGTGCCGGACGACGAGCACTTCGCGGAGATGCTGGAGCTGGTGCGCTCGGCCGACGTGGCCGTGGCGGGCACGATGCGGCAGAAGCGCTCGCAGGTCCACCCGCGGACGGTGGTGGGCTCGGGCAAGCTGCAGGAGATCGTGCTGGAGGCCATGCGCCGCCGGGCGAGCGTGGCGATCTTCGACATCGATCTGAAGCCCGCCCAGGCCCGCGCGTTCGAGGATGCCACGGGCCTGAAGGCGATCGACCGCACGCAGCTCATCCTGGACGTCTTCGCCCAGCGCGCCCGCAGCCGGGACGGCAAGCTGCAGGTGGAGCTCGCCCAGCTCAAATACTCGCTGCCGCGCCTGACGGAGAAGGACGCGGGCCTTTCGCGTCTCGCGGGCGGCATCGGCGGCCGGGGTCCGGGCGAGACGATGATGGAAGTCGGTCGCCGGAGGATCCGCGACCGCATCCGGGCGCTGGAGAAGCAGGTCGAAGGGCTGTCCAGGCAGCGCGATCTGCGGCGCAGCCGCCGCCGGGACGAGGGCGTGCCGGTGCTGTCGATCATCGGCTACACGAACGCGGGCAAGAGCACGCTGCTCAACACCCTGACCGGCAGCGAGGTCGAGGCGCAGGACAAGCTGTTCATGACCCTGGACCCCACGAGCCGGCGCCTGCGCTTCCCGCGCGAGGGCGAAGTGGTCATCACGGACACGGTGGGCTTCATCGCCGACCTGCCGAAAGACCTCATCGCGGCCTTCCGGGCGACGCTGGAAGAGCTGACCGACGCGGACCTGCTCCTTCACGTAGTGGACGCGGCCGATCCGCAGTTGGAGGCCAAGCTCAAGGCGGTGGAGAAGATCCTCGAGGACCTTAAACTCCACGAGAACCCGCGCATGCTGGTGCTGAACAAGATCGACCTGGTGCCGGAGCACGAGGCCGAGGCGCTGGTGAAGCGCTTCGGAGGCATCCCGGTGAGCGCCTCCACCCGCAAAGGCATGAACGACCTGATCCACGCCGCCGAGGAGAGGCTGGGGCGGGAACGGCCGTTCGTGAAGGAGTATGGGGCGGAAATGGAGGAGGCGACCACCGAGTCGGTGACGTGACCCTCTCAGGCTCCGCCCCTGGCCTCTACCTCCACGTTCCCTTCTGCTCCGCCATCTGCCCGTACTGCGACTTCGCCGTCCTGACGGGCGGACCGGAGCGGCGGGCTCGCTTCACCGAGCACCTGATCGCGGAGATCGGGATGTGGGCCGCCGATCCGGCCGGACTGGAGCCGTTTCGGGGGATCGATACGCTCTACTTCGGCGGCGGCACCCCTTCCGCGCTGACTCCGGAACAGCTCGGCCGGGTCGTCTCGACGGCCAAGGCCTCTCTTCCGGTAGCGCAAGACCCGTGGATCTTCCTGGAAGCCAACCCAGAGGACGTCAACCCAGAGAGCGTCCGGGCTTGGCATGGTTTCGGCGTTCGAACGCTGTCGCTGGGCATTCAGTCCTTCGATGCCGACGCTCTCGCCTTCCTGGGGAGACGGCACTCGCCCGAGCAGGCGAAGAGGAGCGTCCAGATCGCGCGGGAGGCCGGATTCCATACCGTGGCCCTCGACCTGATCTATGGGCTGCCCGGCCAGACCGCCGAGGACTGGCGGCGGACTTTGGAGACGGCGGTCTCCCTGCAACCCGACCACATCTCCTGCTACCAGCTCACCATCCACGAGGGAACCCCTTTCGGGTTCCGGCTGGAGCGGGGCAAGCTGGCCGAAGCACCCGAGGAGACGCAGGCGGAGCTGTTCCTCCTCACTCATTCCTTCCTGAAGGACGCGGGATGGCCCGGCTACGAGGTCTCGAACTTCGCCCGCTCTCCGGGGCACTGGTCCCGCCACAACCGGAAGTACTGGGATCACACGCCCTACCTGGGACTTGGACCTTCGGCCCACTCGTTCTCAGGCATGGCGGGTACGCGGCGCTGGTGGAACGAGCGCAAGATCAATCCCTACGAAGGCAGGATCGATGCCGGGGAGCGGCCCATCGCGGACAGCGAAGAGCTGAGCCCGGGAGACCTTGCCCTCGAAGCGTTGATGCTCGGCATCCGCACGTCCGAGGGGATCGACATCGAGAGATTCCGGCAGCGCTACGGTGTGGACCTGCTGGAGGCGAACCGGGAGCGCCTGGAGAGGCTCGGGGAGCAGGAATTGCTGCGGATGGAAGCGGGCCGGATCGTCCTCACCCTGGAAGGGCTCGCGATCGCGGACTCGCTGGCCCGGGACTTCAAGATCGAGGAGGTCGAGCCGGCCTCAGCGTAACGGCTAGCGCTCGCTCACCTCTACCTCGGCCTCGCTGCGCGCCTTCGCGATCTCCTCGTCAAGGAACCGGTTCGCCTCCGCGAGCTGGGCGGAGGAGAACTCCAGTTGACCCTTGCGCAGCCGGTGCCATAGGCTCGCGGACGTCCCCTGCATCATGGCGGTCGGCAGGTCCACCTTCCGCATGCGGAAGAGCGCCTCCCCTCTGCGCTCCGCCAGCTTGTGCCGGTTCAGCCGGTAGACCTCGACGGAAGTCCTACCCTCGTCGGTCACACCCTGCACGTACGAAAGGGGGAGATCCGGCGCCTGCGGATCGAGATGCATAGGCTGGAAGGACAGGTGCTTCCTGGGCTCGTGCTCGTACGGATTCAACAGCAGAGGCCGCTCGTGCTCCATCTCTTCCCGGCGGCGCGCCCACATGTCGTCCCGGACCGGAAAGCGGTTCGTCTTGCCAGGAAAACGGTTGCACTTCTCGCAGGCCGGAAAGAGGTTGCGCGGATCGTAGGCCAGCCAGTAGTAGCCCGGATGGCCTTCGCACCCGGTCACTCCCCGCTTGGG
>JANOCF010000852.1:0-3882 GCA_031412055.1 Holophagales bacterium
GGTCCCATCCCCAAAGGGGAGAGCCCTGTCCCCGTCGGGGAAACCCCCGTCCCCAACGGGGAGGGCATCATCCCCGTTGGGGACGGCGTTGTCCGCGAAGGGGATGGCGTTGTCCCCGCTGGGGAGGGCACCATCCCCGAAGGGGAGAGGCCCGTCCCCGGGCGATACGCGTCTCCCCCGCGGGGGATGACCTCTTCCCCGAGCGATGCGCGTCCCGCGCGCTGGGGGCGGCAGCTTCCCCGTATGCCCTTGACTCCCGCCGCCCCTCGCGGACACGATGGGGGCGGCCATGCACACGATCTTCAAGGACTTCACCTTCTCCGCCGCCCACGCCATCCGGGGGCACACCCGCGGGTGCCAGAATCTGCACGGGCACAACTACCGCGTGCGCGTCCACCTCCAGGCGGGCCGGCTCGACGAGCTGGGCATGGTCCTCGACTTCGCAGATCTCAAGGAGATGATGCAGGAGATCCTCGGTCCCTTCGACCACCGGGTGATCAACGACATCCCCCCCTTCGACCAGCGCAACACCACGGCCGAGCTCCTGAGCGAGTACGTCTTCGGGGAGGTCGCCCGCCGGCTGGAGAGCCAGGAGAGAGTCCGCGTCGCCCGGGTCGAGATCTGGGAAAACGAAACCGCCTGCGCCATCTACCACCCTTGAGCCGACTTCCGGCCGGTATTCCGGATAGAATCCAGGAAACTGCTCCCGTCCCGGGAAACTTTTGCCGCACCGGGACGTAAGACTGCTCGACCTCGGCCAAGGGCCGGACTCATCAAGGACGAAGAATGACCGAAAAACCCTCTCTCGACGGGTTGCGGATCGATCGCAGCGGGACCGCGGAGCGTAGCGGGCCGGGCTGGAAGCTGTGGGTCTCCTTCCTCGTCGTGCTCCTCGCCATCGGCGGCGGAGTCTGGGCGTGGCTCAGCATCCCGCGCGCGGTCGAGGTGCGCACGGCCACCGCCCGGGCCGTTTCGGCCGGCGGCGCGGGCGGCGCCGTGCTCGACGCGTCCGGCTACGTCACGGCGCGGCGGCAGGCCACCGTCTCCTCCAAGGTCACGGGCAAGGTGACCGAGATCAACGTGGAGGAGGGCATGGTGGTCAAGGAAGGGCAGGTGCTGGCCCGCCTGGACGACTCCATGGTCCGGCGCCAGCTCGCCCTGACCGAGGCCCAGACATCCGCGGCGCGGCGCAACCTCGAGGAGATCGAGGTCCGCCTGCGCGAGGCCCGCCTCAACCAGAAGCGGATGAACGACCTTCTGGCCCAGGGCATCACCACCCAGTCCCAGGCCGACACGGCCGACGCCGAGGTCGACTCGATCGCCGCCCGCCTGGAGGCCCAGCGCCAGGAGGTCGAGGTGGCCCAGCGCCAGGTCGCGCTGCAGCGTCAGAGCCTGGACGACACCGTGATCCGCGCGCCGTTCTCCGGCGTGGCCATCTCCAAGGACGCGCAGCCCGGCGAGATGATCTCGCCCGTGTCGGCCGGCGGCGGTTTCACCCGCACCGGCATCTGCACCCTGGTCGACATGAGCTCGCTGGAGATCGAGGTCGACGTCAACGAGACCTACATCAACCGCGTCCGCGACGGGCAGCGCGCCGTGGCCGTCCTGGACGCCTACCCCGACTGGCAGATCCCGGCCAAGGTCATCACCACCGTCCCCGCCGCCGACCGCCAGAAGGCCACGGTCAAGGTCCGTCTCGGTTTCGACCAGCTCGACCGGCGCATCCTCCCCGACATGGGAGTCAAGGTCTCCTTCCTGGGCGAGGAGTCGCAGGCGCAGGCTGCTGCCAATACCGAGCCGGCCAAGCCCCGGGTGCTGATCCCGCGCGTGGCGGTACGGCAGGGACGGGACGCCGAGTACGTGCTCATCGTCCAGGGCGAGACCGTGGAGCGCCGGGCCATCAAGACCGGCCCCGCCGCGGGCGAGGACGTGGCGGTCACCTCCGGCCTGAGCGGCGGCGAGCAGGTCGTGATCGAAGGCCCCGAGCAACTCGCGGAAGGCCACACGGTCGTCATCCGCAAGGAACCTTGAAGCAAGACGTCTTTCACGAGGAGAGAAGCAGCATGTCCCAAGGAGCGCTGGTGCAGGTCAAGGACGTCCACAAGGTCTTCCACCGCGGAGGCGAGCGGCTCGACATCCTGAGCGGTCTGAGCCTGGAGGTCCCCCAGGGGGATTTCCTCGCCCTCATGGGCCCGTCGGGGTCCGGCAAGAGCACCCTGCTCAACCTGATCGGGGGGCTGGACCGGCCGAGCTCGGGCTCCGTGGTCGTCGCCGGCGAGCCGATCGACCGGCTCTCCGACGGCAAGCTCGCCCAGTGGCGGTCGCGCCACATCGGCTTCGTGTTCCAGTTCTACAACCTGCTCCCGGTCCTGACCGCGGAGAAGAACGTGGAGCTGCCCCTGCTCCTGACCCACCTGTCCAAGGCCGACCGGAAGAAGCACGTGGCCACGGCCCTCGGGGTGGTCGGGCTGTCGGACCGCTCCAGCCACTTCCCGCGCCAGCTCTCCGGCGGCCAGGAGCAGAGAGTGGGCATCGCCCGGGCGATCGTCACCGATCCGACCCTGCTCCTCTGCGACGAGCCCACGGGCGACCTGGACCGCAGGTCGGGCGACGAGATCCTGGACCTGCTTCAGGCCCTCAACCGCGACCACGGCAAGACCATCATCATGGTCACCCACGATCCCAATGCCGCGTCCCGGGCCCGCCGCACCCTCCACCTCGACAAGGGGAGCCTCACGACGGAGGCCGCGGCATGAAGTTCTTTCCGCTGATCTGGAGCAACCTCAAACGGCGCAAGGCGCGCACCGCGTTCACGCTGCTGTCCATCCTGGTGGCCTTCATCCTGTTCGGCTACCTGTCGGCGGTCCGCCAGGCGTTCAGCATGGGGATCGAGACCATCGGCGCGGACCGGCTCTCGACCATTCACAAGATGGCGATCATCATGCCGCTGCCCGTCTCCTACCGCGACCGCATCGCCTCGGTGCCGGGGGTGGAGGCGGTGACGTTCTTCAACTGGTTCGGCGGCGTCTACCAGGAGCCCAAGAACTTCTTCGGCCAGATGGCGGTCGAGACCGACACGTTCCTGGACCTGTATCCCGAGTTCGTCGTGCCCAAGGAGCAGGTGGCGGCCTGGAAGGCCGACAAGACCGGCGCCCTCGTGGGCCGCGCCACGGCGGACCGCTTCGGCTGGAAGGTGGGCGACAAGATCCCCATCCAGGGCACCATCTACCGCAAGGAGGACGGCTCGAGCCTGTGGGAGTTCAACATCTCCGGCATCTATGAGGGGCGGGAGAAGGGGGTCGACACCTCCAGCTTCTACTTCCACTACGACTACCTGAACCAGGCGGCCTCGCGCGGCAACCTGGGGATCGTGGGCTGGTACGTGATCCGGATCGCCGACCCGAACCAGGCGGCGGCGATGTCGCAGAAGATCGACGGGATGTTCGCCAACTCGCCGTCCGAGACCAAGACCCAGACGGAGAAGGCTTTCGCCCAGTCCTTCGCCAACCAGCTCGGCAACATCGGCAAGATCATCACCGGCGTGCTGGGAGCGGTCTTCTTCACCCTCCTCCTGGTGGTGGGCAACACCATGGCCCAGGCGGTGCGGGAGCGGACCAGCGAGATGGCGGTGCTCAAGACGCTGGGCTTCCGGCACGGGCAGGTGCTGGGGCTGGTCCTGGCGGAGTCCTGCCTCCTGGCGATGCTCGGCGGGCTGCTGGGGCTGGGCATCGCCTGGCTGATGATCACGCTCCTCGGCGATCCCACCAAGGGCCAGCTCCCGGTGTTCTATCTGCCGGGGCGGGATCTCGTTCTCGGGGTCGTCCTTGCCATTCTGATGGGTATCGTCACCGGTTTTCCGCCGGCGCTTCAGGCCATGCGGCT
>JANOCF010000853.1:0-4304 GCA_031412055.1 Holophagales bacterium
GCGGCGGCGGAGCCTGAGCAGCGCCTCGCCGCGCTGCCTCTGCTGAGCGAGGGCGAGCGCCACCAGCTCCTCACCGAGTGGAAGGGAGCGGCGGAGCCGTTGGCGGACTGGTCGCCGGTCCCTGGCCGGTTCGAGGAGCAGGCCCGGAAGAGCCCCGATGCGGCCGCGGTCGTCTTTGAAAACCAGACCGTCTCCTACGCTGAGCTGGATCTCCGGGCGGGGAAGCTGGCCGCGCGGCTCCGGCAGCGGGGGATCGGTCGGGAGTCGCGAGTGGGGCTCTTCCTTGAGCGCTCTCCCGACCTCGTGGCCGCAATCCTCGGCATCTGGAAGGCTGGGGGCGCCTACGTCCCGCTCGATCCGTCGCTGCCAGAGGCGCGGCTCGCCGCCATGATCGAAGACGCCGGACCCCGTGTCCTGCTCACCCACGCCAGCCTGCGGGACCGGCTCTCCGGGCTCGGCGGGGCCGAGGTGATGCTGCTGGACGGGGACGAAGAGGCCGACGATGGCGAGCAGACGTCCTCGGTTGACGTGCTCCCGGGCGATCTCGCGTACCTGATCTACACCTCGGGGAGCACGGGCAAGCAGCCCAAGGCCGTGCAGGTCGAGCACCGCAACCTGGTCCACACGCTGCGGGCCGCGCAGACCGCCTTCCCCTTCTCGGCCGGCGACCGGATGCCCTGCCTGGCTCCGTTCTCGTTCGACATCTTCCTCTTCGAGCTGCTGGGGCCGCTGCTCGCCGGCGGCACCGTCGTGCTGTTTGGCCTGCGCCCCACGCTCGACGTCGCCGGCCTGGTCTCCTCTTTGGAGGGGATGACGACTCTCCATGCCGTGCCGGCCCTGATGCAGGAAGTCGTCGAGGAGGTCCGCGCCCGCGGCGGGGTCCGCTCCCTGCGCCGTGTCTTCGTGGGCGGCGACGCGGTGCCGCCGGAGCTGCTTTCCGCCATGCGGCATGTGTTCCCCAGGGCGCGGGTGACCGTGCTCTACGGTCCGACCGAGGCCACGATTCTCGCCACGAGCCTGGCCACAAGCACCGAGCCCGGCTCCCTTGAAATTCATGGCCACCGGATCGGCCGGGCCCTGCCGGATACCTCCGTTCTCGTCATGGACCTCCACGGCGCTGTTGTGCCGATCGGCGTGTCCGGGGAGCTTTGGATCGGTGGTCCCGGGGTGGCCCGCGGCTATCTCAATCGGGACGGTCTGACGGCCGAGAAGTACATCGAGCGCGACGGCGCGCGCTGGTATCGCACGGGGGACCTGGTGCGCTGGCTGCCGGACGGCGAGCTCGAGTTCCTCGGCCGGCTGGACCAGCAGGTCAAGATCCGCGGCTTCCGCATCGAGCTCGGCGAGATCGAGGCGGTGCTGGCCGAGCATCCGTCCGTGCGCCAGGCCGTGGCGCTCGCTCTGGGTTCGGGGAGCGACCGGCGGCTCGTGGCCTACGTGGTCTTTCCGGACGGCTCGGACATCGAGGCCGGGGATCTGCGCAGGCACCTTGTGGCCCGGCTGCCGGAGTACATGGTGCCGGCGGCGTTTGTCTTCCTGGACGAGCTTCCCGTCACCGCCCACGGCAAGATCGACCGCCGTGCCCTGGAGCGGATCGAGGTGCTCGCGCCGGAGAGGGAACCAGGGAAGGAAAAGCTGGCGCCGCGCACGCCGTCCGAGGAGATCCTGGCCGGGATCTGGTCGCGCCTCCTTGGGGTCGAGCCGGGCGCCGGGGACGGCTTCTTCGAGCTGGGCGGCCACTCGCTGCTGGCGACGCGGCTTGTCTCCCGGGTGCGCACCGCATTCGGGGTGGAGCTGCCCCTTCGCGCCGTGTTTGAGTCGCCGACCCTCGCCGGCCTCGCGGCTCGGATCGAGCAGGAGTCGCAGGCGCCGCAGGCTCCGCCGATCGAGCGCTTCGATCGCTTCGAGCGCCGGCCCGGCGACCCGGTCCCGCTGTCTTTCGGCCAGGAGCGGCTCTGGTTCCTCGACCGTATGGAGCCGGGCGGAGCGTCCTACAGCATTCCGACGGCGCTGCGCGTCTCGGGATCGCCGGACGTGGCCGCGCTGGCGGCGGCGCTCAACACCATCGTGAGCCGGCACGAGGCGCTGCGCACGACGTTCCACCAGGAGGATGGCGAGCCCTGGCAGCGCATCGTCCCCGAGCTGCGGGTGCCGCTGCCGGTGGCCGACCTGTCCGGGCTGCCGTTGCGCGCTCGCGATGCCGAGGCCCTGTACCGGGCCGGTGCTGAGGCCATGCGGCCGTTCGACCTCTCCCGGGGACCGCTCCTGCGCGCCCTTCTGCTGCGGCTCGACCGCGAGGACTGGGTGTTCTCGTTCAACTTCCACCACATCGTGAGCGACGGCTGGTCGATCGGCGTGTTCGTGCGCGAGCTGGCGGCCCTCTACGGCGGCGGCGGACTGCCCGAGCTTCCCGTCCAGTACGCCGACTTCGCGGTCTGGCAGCGGCGCTGGCTATCGGAGGGCGCGGGAGGCGTCCTGGAAGCCCAGATCGCCTGGTGGAAGGAGGAGCTGGCGGGCGCTCCCACGCAGATCGAGCTGCCGGCCGACCGGCCTCGCCCGCCGGTCCAGAGCCTGCGCGGCGCGAGCCGGCCGGTCGAGATTCCGGCAGATCTTGCCGAGGAGTTGCGCGGCCTCGGACGCCAGCAAGGGATGACGCTCTTCATGACCCTCCTTGCCGGGCTGCAGACGCTCGTCCACCGCTATGTCCACCACGGGCGCCACGCGGGCGAATCCGACATCCTCGTGGGCTCGCCGATCGCCAACCGGGTCCGGCCCGAGATCGAAGGGTTGATCGGCCTGTTCGTCAACGCCGTGACCCTGCGTGGGCGGATGGGCGAGGGGCCTTCGTTCCGCGATCTGCTGCAGCGGGTCCGCACCGCCGCCCTCGGGGCGTACGCGCACCAGGACCTGCCGTTCGAGAGACTCGTCCAGGAGATGCAGATCGAGCGCAGCCTGGCGCACCATCCGCTGTACCAGATCGTGTTCGCGCTGCAGAACGCATCTTTTGACAGCGTGGAGCTGCCCGGCATGACCCTGGCGCCGCTGGCGGCCGAGACCGGCACGGCAAAGCTGGACCTCCTCCTCTCCCTGGCGGAGGACGGGGCGGGCCTCGCCGGCGGCTGGGAGTACACCACCGACCTGTTCGACGGCACCACGATCGAGCGCATGTCGGGCCACCTGCGCACCCTGCTGGCGGCGGCCGTGACCGATCCGGAGCGCCCTCTCGCGGATCTCCCTCTCCTGACCGGAGCCGAGGCGTTCCAGGTGATGACGGAGTGGAACGACACGGAGCGGCCCGCCCCGGCGGACCTCTGCCTCCATCACCTTTTCGAGGCCTCCTCAGCGCGCGATCCGGAAGCGGTTGCCGCCACCTACGAGGGCGAGAGCCTCACCTATGCCGAGCTGGGCGCGCAGGCGGAGCGGCTGGCCCGCCGGCTGCGGTCTCTCGGCATCGGACCGGAGAGGCTGGTGGGGATCTGCATGGACCGCGGGCTCGATCGGCTGGTGGCAGTGGTGGCCGCTTTCAAGGCGGGCGGGGCCTACCTGCCGCTCGATCCCACTCATCCGGCCGAGCGGCTGGCCTGGATGCTGGAAGACTCCGGGGCGAGCGTGCTGCTTACGCAGAAGAGCGTGCTCGGCGCCCTGCCTGAAACCGGGGCGGAGATCGCCACCCTGGAGGACGAGTGGGAAGAGGGGACGGCGGAGGGGGTGGGACCTGCTGCCGCGCCCGACAACCTTGCGTACGTAATCTACACCTCGGGATCGACCGGCCGGCCCAACGGCGTGCTCGTGACGCACCGCACGGCCGTCCAACTGATTCTCCAGGCGGTCGAGCACTCCCGGGTTGAGCCGTGGAGCCGGGTCTTGCAGTCGGTGTCGTTCAGCTTCGATGCTTCCGTCCTGGAGACCTGGATGGCGCTCGCGGCGGGGGCCACGCTCTGCATCAGCCGCCGGGAGACCCGGATGTCCGGCGACGCTCTCGCGGAGATGATCCGCCGGGAGGGGATCACGACCGCGGTGCTGCCGCCGGCCGTGCTCGCCGCGCTGCCGCCGGCCGGCCTGCCTTCGCTGCGGGTGGTGAGCGTCGGCGGCGATAGCTGTCCCGGCGAGGTGGCCACCCGCTGGTCGCCTCCCGCTTCGGGCCTGGACCGCCTTTTCAACTGCTACGGGCCGACCGAGACCACGATCTACACCACTTTCCTGAGCTGCCGCGGGAGCTATCGCAGGGAGCCGCCGCGCGGGCGGCCGGTCGGCAACGCCCCCGCCCGGGCGCGCGGTCCGCAAGGGGCGATTGTGCCCCCCCG
>JANOCF010000854.1:0-2734 GCA_031412055.1 Holophagales bacterium
GTCTCGGCCGACCTCACCTTCGATCCCGCGGTCCCGGCTGCCGGCCAGGGAGAGATCCGCGTCGAAGGGCTGACCGTCGAGACCGAGGACGGCCGCGTGGCTGCGGAGGCTCCCGTCGTGGCCCGGCTGGACCGGGGGAGCCTGACGCTGGTGCCCCTCCGTCTGCGGGTCGAGAGCGGCGAGATCGGAGCGACCTCGATCGACGTGAGCGGCGGCGCGGACCTCGACCCGGCCTGGAACCCGGTCGAGGACCCCATGGCGAGCGTCTTGAAAAATCTTTCCGCCCAAGCGGGAGGCACGCTCGACGCGGCCCTGCTCAACCCCTTCCTGGAAGGCGGGATCGGTTCCGGCGCGCTCACCTTCACGGCCACCGCGAGCGGTACCCCCGACAACCTCTCCGCCCGGTTCGGCGCTGAAGGCCCCGACGCGTCCTTTCTCTGGCCGGCTGAGGCGATTCGGATCGAGAGCCCCACCCTCGGCGGGTCGCTCTCCGGAGAGCGCTGGAGCGCCAGCGGCGATGCCGTCCTCAACGGCGGGACCGTGGCCTTCGGAGCACGGCCGGACGAGGGCGAAGCCCTGGTCAGCATCGTCCTGGAGGACGTCCCCTACCGGCTCGACTACAACCTGACCACCCGCATCGGCGGCCTGCTCTCCCTCGAAGTTCCCCTCCCGTTGACCGATGAGTCGAGGCTGCGGCTCGACGGCACCGTCGAGGTCGAGCGCGGGGTCCTCGTCCAGGACATCAACCTGGACCGCGAGGTGTTCACCCTCCTTCTGGCCGGAGACGACAACCCCGGCACCGAGGAGACCTTTGGCGACCGGGTGGACCTCGACCTCAACGTGACCACCCGTGAAGGCATCCTGGTCCGCAACAACGTGGCCAACCTGCGCGCCCACTGGAGCGGCCTCCAGGTCACCGGCACGGCCGAGATGCCGGAGATCCGGGGACGCGTCGACATCGATCCGGGAGGGCTCCTGGAGGTCTACGGCCAGACCGCGCGGATCGACCGCGGCACCGTGGTCTTCGTCGGTCCGGGCGACCCGGTCATCGACCTGTCCACGACCAGCTCGCTCGTGGACCCGAGCATCGGCCAACTCCGGGGCAGCCAGGCTCCCCTGGCCGCCCTCGAACAGGAGGAGGAGGAAGACATACGCGGGGCCAACCCGCTCGACGACGACGCCGGCCCGGGCATCGGCGATGTCCTCTCCTCGGGGCTCGCCGGGTACTACGGCGAGCGTCTGGGCGGATCGATCGGCATCACCCGGGTATCCCTGCGCCCCGTCCTGGTGTACGGCGAAACCGATCCGAGCGCCCGGCTCACGGTCGGCGGCGACTTCTCGCGCAACGCGTCCTTCGCCTTTTCCGTCGACCTGCGCAACTCCGAGCGCCGGACGTGGCTCGTCGATCTCCACGGCTTCCAGGGCTTTCCCGGGATGACCCTCGAAGCCTTCACCACCGACGGCGGCGGCGAGGGCGCGAGCCTCCAGCAGACCATGGACTTCGGCGGCAGCCAGGAGGTTGCGGAAGAGGGAGAACGCCTCCGCCGCCTGCGGATCGAGGCGCCCCCCGGCATCTCCCGGCGGAGGCTGCGGCGGGCGATCTCGCTGAAGAGGAAGGAGCCGGTGCCCCGGGAGGCTCCCTTCGAGGCCGAGGTCGATGTCACCGAGCTCCTGCGCCGGCGCGGGTATCCCGACGCGCGGGTCCGCGCCGACAGGGTCCCGGTAGAGGAGCGGCCCGGCTGGGTGGACGTCAACGTGACCGTCCTGCAGCTTGGCCCCCTTGTCGAGATCGTCTTCGAGGGCGCCCGCCCGCCGCGCTCCTTCCGCCCCGAGATCGAGGCCGCCTACCGGGCCGACTTCTATGAGGAGAAGTCGCTCGAGGAGATGAAGACGGCGGCGGTCCGCGCATTCCGCAGCCGCGGCCACCTGGACCCCCAGGTAGCGATCGAGGTCCGGCGCGAGCGTCCGGACGATCCTGCTGGTCCACGTACCGTCACGGTCCGCTCGGAAGCTGGTCCCCAGTCCGGGTTGGAGAGGCTGGAGATCTCCGGGCTCGATCCTGCCGTAAGCCGGCTCGCCGCCGAGCGCTTCGCCGGCAGGCTCTCCCGGGCCGAGCTGGCAGCCGGCCTCCCGGGCGCCGACCGCCGTCTCCTCGACGCGCTCAAGACGCTGGGCCATCCCGACGCGAAAATCGTGGGCCGCGAGGTCGACGGCTCCCGCCTGGTGGTCCGGGTGGAGGTGGGGGAGCGCCAGCGCTTCGGCGAGGTGGAGATCGCCGGGGTCGGGGACGAGGAGCGGGACAGGCTCGCGAAGCTGCTCCAGGTCCGGGCCGGAGAGCCCTACCGCTTGGATCTCGCTGGCCAGGGAGCGCTCCGGCTGGAAGATTCACTGCGCGCCCGGGGGTACCCGGATGCCAACGTGAAGATGGTATTGGCGCCAAGGGCTCCGACCGCGGATCTCGCAGTGGACCTCCGCTACGACATCTCGCCGGGCGAGCAGGTCCGGCTCACGGCGGTCGAGTTCGAGGGCGAGCGCTGGACCGACGCGGAGAAGCTCTCCCGGGTGGCCGGCCTGGAGCCCGGAGAGCCGCTGAACAGCTCGGCCGTGGGCGAGGCCCGGAGCCAGCTCTACCGCACCGGCATCTTCTCCCGGGTCACGGCGGACGTGGACCGTCCGGCCGAGGGCGAGGCCCGCGTCACCTTCTCGGTGGCCGAGAGCCCGCGGTTCCACCTGG
>JANOCF010000855.1:0-1558 GCA_031412055.1 Holophagales bacterium
TGGTCCTGTTGGCGGCCTTTCAGGCCCTGCTCGGCCGGATCACGGGCCGCGAGGACCATGAACGGGGTGGCTCCCCGCCCGCGGGAAAAGGCCGGGAGCGCGTCCGAGAGGGGCAGGGGCAGGAAGGCCGTGCGCTGGCCGCCGCGCGGGCTCGGCACGGCCGGCCGGGGACGGTCGGCCGGCAGCTCCAGGACCGCGGGCGCGCCCGCCAGCTTTCCGCGCCAGTACGCGAGCTGGGCCGCCAGCACCTCCCCGGTCAGCCACTCCCGCTGCCAGACGGCGAAGTCCGCGTACTGGACGGGCAAGCCGGTCAGCGGAGCGCCCTCGTACAGGGCGGAAAGCTCGCGCAGCAGGACGCCCAGCGACCAGCCGTCCGACACGATGTGATGCTGGGTCAGGAAGAGCAGCCGCTCGCTCTCGGCCAGCTGCAGCAGGGTGGCGCGAAGCAGCGGTCCGGTCTGGAGATCGAACAGGCGGAAGGCCTCCTCCCGCGCGAGCCGGCGGACCTCGGCGGAGCGCCGCGGCGAGCCCCCCGGCCCCACGACCTCCCGCAGATCCACCTCCGGCAGCGGCAGGCGAAGCGCAGGCGCGACGACCTGGACGGTCACCCCGCCCTCCTCGGCGAAGGTGGTGCGCAGCGCCTCGTGACGGCGGACCACCTCGTTGAGGGCAGCTTCCAGCTTCGCGGGATCGAGGGCGCCGCGCAGGACGAGCGCCACGGGCACGTTGTAGGCGGCGCGCTCGTCCCCGAGCCGGTCGAGGAACCAGAGGCGCTCCTGCGCGAAGGAGGCAGGGGGGTTCCCTTGGGGGGCTCTCGGAAGGATGGGCGGAGCCGGCGGGAGCCCCGATTGGACGGCCATGGCCTGCCGCAGCCGCTCGGCCAGACCGGCCACCGTGGGCGCCTCGAAGAGGGCGCGCAGCGGCAACTCGACCCTGAGCACCTCCCGCACCCGGGAGACCACCCGGGTCGCCAGCAGCGAGTGCCCGCCCAGCTCGAAGAAGTCGTCGTGGACGCCGACCGCCTCGAGCCCGAGCGCCTGGCACCAGGCCCCGGCCAGCAGCTCCTCGATCTCGTCGCGAGGCGCGTCCCCAGCCGCGGCCAGGCTCTCCGGCAGGCCCGGCCCAACCGGGGCAACCGCGGCCAGTGCCCGCCGGTCCACCTTGCCGTTCGGGGTCAGGGGCAGGGTCCCCAAGGGGACGACCACCGCCGGCACCATGTAGTCCGGCAGCTTGCGGGCGAGGAACGCGCGCAGCTCCGGCGTGCCGGGGGTTGTCCCCTGGGTTGGGCCTTCCGTTTCGATATAGGCCACCAGCCGCCGGTCTCCCGGCCGGTCCTCGCGAGCCAGCACCGCGGCTTGGCGAACCCTCGGGTGCTCGCAGAGCGCGGTCTCGATCTCCCCCAACTCGATGCGGAAGCCGCGGAGCTTGACCTGGGTGTCGAGGCGGCCGAGGAACTCGATCTCCCCCGAAGGGAGCCGCCGCGCCAGGTCGCCCGTGCGGTAGAGCCGCTCGCCCGCGAAGACCGGCAGCGGGGACGGCACGAAGCGCTCCGCGGTCA
>JANOCF010000856.1:0-3810 GCA_031412055.1 Holophagales bacterium
GGCTCGGCCCCACCTCCTGCATGGCATGGATGACGACTTCCTGCCGCGGTCCCGGCCGCCCCGCGGCTTCCCAGTCCTCCAGCCTCTTGTGGACGTTCTCGATCAGGATCATTGAGGCGTCGACCATGGCCCCGACGGCGACGATGATCCCGCCGAGCGACATGATGTTGATCGTCAGCCCCTGGTAGTACATCGGGATGAAGGCGAGCAGGGCCGCGACCGGCAGCGTGATCACCGGCACCAGGGCGCTGCGCGCATGCATCAGGAAGAGGAAGATGACGAGGCTCACGACCACCATCTCTTCGATCAGGGACTTCCGCAGCGTGCCGACCGACTCCTCGATGATTCGGGAGCGGTCGTAGGTGATCACGACCTTCACGCCTTCGGGGAGGCTCCTCTCGATCTCGGCAAGGCGGACCTTGACGGCGCGGATGATGTCCAGGGCGTTCTCGCCGTAGCGCATGACGACGATGCCGCCCACCGCTTCGCCGCGGCCGTCCAGCTCGGCGAGCCCCCGCCGCGGCTCCGGCCCGAGGTTGACCACGCCCACGTCGCGCAGGAGGACGGGGGTGCCTCCGGCGCCGACCTTGAGCGGGATGACCTCAAGATCTTCTTTCACCCGGACATATCCCCGGCCACGGACGACGTACTCGTGGCCGGCGACCTCCAGCACCCGCCCGCCGACGTCCTCGTTCGACTCACGGACGGCGCGCACCACCTCGCCGAACGGGATGCCGTAGGCGAGCAGCTTGCCGGGGTCGAGCTCGATCTGGTACTGCTTGACGAATCCCCCGACCGAGGCGACCTCGGCCACCCCCGGCACGCTCTCCAGGGCGTAGCGGAGGTTCCAGTCCTGCAGGCTGCGGAGCTGCGCGAGGTCGAGCCGGCCGCTCTCGTCGACCAGGGCATACTCGAAGACCCAGCCGACGCCGGTGGCGTCCGGCCCGAGGGTCGGCCGCACCCCCTCGGGCAGGGCGTCCTGGACCTCGTTGAGGTATTCGAGCACCCGCGACCGCGCCCAGTAGATGTCGGTCCCGTCCTCGAAGATCGCGTAGACGAAGGACATGCCGAACATCGACTGGCCGCGCACGTACTGCACGCGCGGCGCCGCGAGGAGGGCCGTCGTGATCGGGTAGGTGATCTGGCCCTCGACCAGATCCGGGCTCTGCCCCGGCCACTCGGTGAAGATGATGACCTGGACGTCCGAGAGGTCGGGAATGGCGTCGAGGGTACCGCCGCGCAGGGCGTACCATCCCCAACCGGACAGGGCGAGGGCCATGAGCACGATGAGCCAGGGGCTGCGGCCCGACAAAGCGATGAGCCGCCCGATGAAGCCGGTCGATCCCGTCTCCGCTCTCCCCGGAGTTTCTTCAGTGGCCTGCATGAGCCCCTCCGTCCGCCTGCCCGCCGGTCCCGCCGGTCCGCAGCCGGGCCTCGGCGTCGACCAGGAAGTTGCCGGAGGTCACCACGAGATCGCTCTCCCGGAGGCCCGCGATGACTTCATAGAAGTCGCCCGAGCGGGCGCCGAGCTGCACCTCCTTCGGCCGGAACCGGCCGTCGCCGAGGTCGAGGAAGACCAGGCGGCGCACCCCTGTGAAGAGGACGGCGGACTCGGGGACCATCAGGGCCTCGCGCTCCTCGGACCGGAGCACGACGTCGGCGTACATGTCGGGCCGCAGCATCGGGCCGCCCGCGCCGGAGCGGTTCGCAAGCTCGATCCGCACCCGCCCGGTGCGGCTCTCCGGGTTGAGGGCGGGCAGGATGAGCCTCACCCGTCCGTCGAGCTCCGGACCCGGAAGGTAGGGGAGAGTCACGGTCGCACGCTGGCCCAGGCGGACGCGCGGCAGCTCGGACTCGTAGACCTCCGCCTCGACCCAGACACGGTCGAGCGCGGCGATCCGGAAGAGGCGCATCCCGGGCTGAACCGCGGCGCCCTCGACCACGTCCTTCTCGACGACGTAGCCGGAGGCCGGGGAGGGCACGGCGACCTCCCTGGCCGGCGTGCCGCGGCTCGCGAGGGCACTGACCTGGGAATCCGAAAAATCCCAGAGCCGGAGCTTCTGGCGGGCTGCCTGCACCAGGTAGTCGGCGCGATCGGGGGCCGTGGTCTCCCGCGCCCTCCGTTGGCTGGCGAGCGCGATCAGATATTCCTGCTGCGCCGCGTAGAGCTCGGGACTGTAGAGGGTGAAGAGGGTCTGACCCTTCTTCACCGCCTGGCCGGTCTCCTCCACGTGCAGCCGGCCGATGTAGCCGCCGTACTTGACCGTCACCTCCGCGAAGCGGGTCTCGTCGAAGGCGACCCGGCCGGTGGCGCGGACCTCCAGCTCCACCGGCCGCGTTTCCACCCGGCTGCTGCGGACGCCGATGAGCTGCTGCTGTTCGGGCGTGATGACCACCTCTCCGCTCGCCGCCTGCTTCCGCGTCACGGGCACGAGGTCCATGTTGCAGATCGGGCAGCTCCCGGGCCTCTCCTGCCGGACCGAGGGGTGCATCGAGCAGGTGTAGTGTGAGATCTGATCGCCCTGCGGACCGGCCGCGGCGCGGGAGGAGACGGACTCCGAGGTGCCGCCCCCCATCGGCTTGCCCGTGAACCAGGCGGCGAGCGGCTTCCAGAGCAGGAGGAGCAGCGCGGCGATCCCCAGCGACACGGCGGCATAGACCACTTCACGGCGCTTCATTGCGAACCTCCTTGCACAGGGCTCCCGTCCGGGAGCCGGCCCACGGCACGCTCGAGCTCCACCTGGCGGCGGCGGAGGTCGGCCAAAGCCTGCTCGTTCCCGAGCTGCGCCCGGCGCAGTCCGCGCTCGGCCTCGATCACGTTGAGGAAGCCGGCCTGGCCCGTCTCGAAGGCTGCCCGCGCCGCCTCGATGGAGTCGCGGACGGCCGGCAGCAGGCGGTCGTCGAACAGCTCGATCCGCCGCCGCGCCTCGGTCAGTCGCGCGAGCCTGGCGCGGATGTCGGCCCGGACCTCGATCTCGACGCGCTCGCGGTCGCTCTCGGCCTGGGCAAGCCGGGCCTGCGCTTCCGCCTCGGCGGCGTCGATGCGGCTCCGCCACACGGGCAGGCTCACGGAGGCCCCCACCATGAAGCGGTGCTCGGCATCCATCCACATCGAGTTGTAGGAGCCCATCACCCCGAAGTCCGGCCTGCGCTCGCGCCGGGCGAGATCCACGCCGGCCTGGCGGGCCTGAAGCTCGGCCAGCCGCCCGGCCATCTCCGGCCGTGCCGCGATCGCCGCTTCCTCGAGGGCTTCCGGCGAGGGGAGGCCGGGCATTGGTCCGGCGGCTCGATCTATTGAAGGAGGGGCAGGCGGTGGCAAGGGGAGGCCGGGCCGGCGGTGAAGGAGCGCGTTGATCCGGGTGGCCAGCTCTTCGCGCTCCGCTTCGAGCTCCACATTGCGCTGCAGAAGCTCGGTCCCTTCGACCTCCGCCTGGATCGGGTCCTGCTGCGAGGCGAGGCCGGCCGCGTAGCGGGCCGCAGCAACCTCCTGGAAATCCCGGAGCAGTTGCAGGTGCTCCTGGTTGATCTCGATCGCCCGGTGGACCAGCCGGTAGTCCTCGAAGAGCAGAGCGGCCATGGCCGCGAGCTCCAGGCGGGCGGTGCGGTAGTCGGAGAGGACCCCCTCGGCCTCGGCTTCCGCCATCCTGCCGCGGACGCTGCGCTTGCCCGGATAGGGCAGGTCCTGCCGGACCTCGATCGATTGCCCGAAGGGGCTCCCTCCCGGGCCGAGGCTCAACGGTGCGATGCCGTAGGACAGCATCGGATCGGCGAGCGCCCGCGCCTGCTGGACGCGGGCTCCGGCCGCACGCC
>JANOCF010000857.1:0-4424 GCA_031412055.1 Holophagales bacterium
GAGCTCCACGGCCTCTCCTCCGGCCACCGTGGAGGAGGGACGGCACTCGTCCCCGGCCGGAATCAGGTTGCAGGCCGAAGCGGCCTGGCAGACCGCGGACGTGGACGGATATCCCTTTGCCGCTCCACCCAGGCAGGAGACTCCCTTGCCGAACCGTCCCAGGACCAGGACGAGGCTGCGCAGCGCCGTGCCGCGCCGGGCGGGCGCGCCGGGCGAGAAGCGGTGCAGGGTCTGGTCCACGTCCATCAGGCCGAGGTTCACCACCCGCACGATCTCCTCCTGCTGCGGATGGTCGAGGATGTCCGTGGCGATCCGGCCCGTGCCCGAGCGGCCGTAGCGCACGTTGGGTACCATCCAGTACAGGAGCACGGCGAGGTCGGCCTTGTCGAGATCGGTCTTGGCTGCCACCTGCTGCACGTCGCGAGGCAGCAGCGACACCCGCCAGCGGAACTTGGCCGCGGCCAGCTTCTCCGCCAGCTCCGGATCGTTCGGGCTCTGTTTCGCCAGGGTCTGGATGATCTGCAGCCCGGCGCTCGGATCGCCCACGGCCAGCTCCAGCTCGGCCCGGCGCTCGATCAGGGCGCGCTCGTCCGGCCGGAGCGCCGCGAGCTGCTTGACCGCGACCAGCTCGGCGCGCCGGTCCTCGCGCGCCACGGCTACGGTCCGCGCCCCTTCCAGGGTGCGGACCTCCGAGGGAGCCCAGGCCTTGAGCAGGGCAAGCTGCGTGTCCGCGTCCTCGAGCCGGCTCTGGCGCAAGGCCTCGCCGAGCCGGTTGGCGACGATTTCGACGGCGCGCGGATGCAGCTCGCCGACGCGCTGAAAGGCGCGCGGGTTGCGGGCCGCGACTTCGCGGAAGGCGGCGTAGGACAGGGGAATGTCGCCGGTCAGCTCGGCCGCCCTGCCGAGCAGGAGCTGGGCCGCCACGTACTGAGGCATCTCGTCGCTCACCGGCAGGAGCCGGGCTACGACCTTGGCGGGCTCGCCCTCGCCGAGCTCCACCTGGCCGAGCAGCACCTGGGCCGGATGGAACGCGGGATCGGCCTCCAGCATCCCGGCCGCGGTTTCCACGGCCACCTCGCGCTCGCTGGCGGCCAGCAGGGCGCGATGGACCTCCCGGAGGCGCTCGGAACGTTCCGGATCGGCGTTCCCCGGGTAGCCCGCGAGGGGATCGACGAGGTAGGCCTGCTCCCCGGTTGCGAACGGCTGCTGCGGCGGGGCCTCGGGAGGCCGAGCCGGGGCCGGCGTTGCCGCCCCGGAGCCGCAGGCGCCGAGTGCCAGGAACAGGGGCAGGAGCGCCGACAGCGCCAGCGCCGGGACGGCCCGGAGGGCCGGCCGGCGCCGGATGCCGGCCTCAGGCCGGGCGGGGTGCGGCAGAAATCGTGGCGATGGCATGCTTGTAGATGAGGATTTCCTTGCCTTCGCTCTCGAGCACCACCGCGAAGCGGTCGAAGCGCTTGAGGCGTCCGAGCATCTCACGCCCGGTCACCAGTTCCAGGTGCATGGTCTGCCCTTCCTTGAGACTCTGGAATAGATACCCGTCTTGAATATTGATGTTGTGCTTAGCCATACGCCCTCCCGAGACCGCTGTGCTTGATATGTTCACAGACATGATAAATATGACGATCCAACCCCTGGGTTGAAAACCAGGTCACATCGGGCTCTCTCCGGAACCAGGTCTCCTGCCTCTTCGCGTAGCGTCGTGTCGCCTTGACCGTTTCGCCGATCGCTTGATCGAGAGACCACTCTCCTTCCAGGTGACGGACGAGCTGGCGATATCCGATGGCCTGGAAGGCGGGCAGACCGGGATCGAGCCCGTTCGACCGCAGCCGGGCGACCTCTTCAACCCAGCCCTCTTCTACCATCCGGGCCACCCGGCCCGCGATTTGATCGTATAGGATGCTTCGCGGGAGCGTCAATCCGACCTGGACCGCCCGCGCAATTCCCTGAGCACCAAAGGGTTGCTCCGCGATCCACGAGGAGAGCGGACGCCCGCTCACCCGCGCCACCTCCAGCGCCCTCAGCACGCGCTGTGTATCCCCCGCAGTCAGCCGTGCCGCGGTCTCCGGATCGACGCTCTCCAGCTCGGCACGCAACGCCGCCAGCCCTTCCGCCTCCAGTCTATGCCGTAATTCGCTCCGGATCTCCGGATCGCTCGGCGGCAACGGGCTGATCCCCTTGAACAGGGCGCGCAGGTACAGCCCGCTTCCGCCCACCACGACCGGCACGCGGCCGCGCCCATGGATGGCATCGATGGCCTCCCGGGCTCGGAGGACGAACTCGCCCGCCGAGTACACCTCATGGGGGTCGAGGATGTCGATCAGGTGGTGCGGGACGCGGGCGCGCTCGTCCAGACCCGGCTTGGCGGTGCCGATGTCGAACCCCCGGTAGACCTGCAGGGCGTCGGCGTTGATGATCTCGCCCTGCAGCTGCTCGGCCAGGACCATGGCGAGCGCGCTCTTGCCCGTCGCGGTGGCGCCGACGATGGCAAGGATCGGGGGCAGGCTCAAGCCGGGCCCGGCCGATCCGTCTTGCGTGGGTGGCCGGCGAGGGCCGCGATGGTCGCCACCAGCTCGGCTGGGTCGATGGGCTTGGCGAGGTGCGTCTGGAAGCCCGAGGAGAGGGCGCGGACACGGTCCTCGGTGCGGGCGTAGGCGGTGAGGGCGGCAGCCGGCACGTTGCCTCCCCGTTCGGGGCTCCGCTCCCGGATCTTGCGGATCAGCGAGTAGCCGTCCTCGCCCGGAACGCCGATGTCCGAGACCAGCACGTCCGGAACTTCGCGGTCCAGGGCCTCCAGGGCGTCCGCCACCGACGGCACCGCCGTCACCCGGGCGCCGCAGTGCTCCAGGGCGGTGACCAGCAGCTCGCGCGCGTCCGCCTCGTCGTCCAGCACCAGCACGTGCAGGCCGGTGAGGAGATCGGCCCGCGGCACCAGGTCGTGCCCTGCCGGCGCTCCCGCGCGCCGCTCGGGAACGGCCGGCGCGTCCACGCCGGTCCGGACCGGCAGCCGGACGGAGAACGTGGCTCCCTGGCCTTCGCCCGCGCTCTCCACTCCGACCGTGCCGCCGTGCAGCTCCACCAGGTGGCGGACGATCGACAGCCCGAGACCCAGGCCGCCGTGATGCCGCGTGGTGGTGCTCTCCGCCTGCCGGAAGCGGTCGAAGACGTAGGGGAGGAAGTCCGGCCGGATGCCCGAGCCGGAGTCGATCACCTGGATCTCGGCCATGCCCGCTCCTCCGGCCATGCTGCCGACCTGCTTCAGGCGGATGTCGACGGATCCGCCCTGGGGCGTGAACTTGATGGCGTTGGACAGCAGGTTCCAGACGATCTGCTGCATGCGGTCGGGATCGCCCATCAGCGGGCCCGCGATGCGGTCGAGCAGGACCCGCAGCCGGATCTCCTTGGCGTCGGCGGCCGGACGGACGCTGTCGAGCGCCGCCTCGATGATCCTGGGCAGCTCCACGGGGCGCATCTCCAGGCGGAGCTTGCCGGTGATGATGCGCGACACGTCGAGGAGGTCGGAGATGAGCTGGGCCTGGGAGCGGGCGTTGCGCTCGATGGCCTCCAGGGCGCGATCGGACGTGGCTGCGTCCACCCGGCCCGAGCGGAGAACCTGGGCCCAGCCGAGCATGGCGTTGAGCGGCGTGCGCAGCTCGTGCGACAGGGTGGCCAGGAACTCGTCCTTCATCCGGTTGGCGTCCTCGGCCTGCCGGCGCGCCTCCTGCTCGCGCACCAGCAGGCGTGCCCGCTCCTCCTCGGCCCACTGGCGCACGCGGATCTCCCGCTTCAGCTCCTCGTTGGCGCGGGAGAGCTCGGCGGTGCGCTGGCGGACCAGCTCCTCCAACTCGCCGTACATCTTCTGCATGGCGTCGTTCGCCTTGCCGAGCTCGGCGGTGCGCTCCTCCACCTTGCGCCGCAGGGTCACCTTCTCCACCGCGTTGCGCACGGCCCGGCGCAGGTCCTGGCGCGAGATCGTGCCCTTGAGGAGGTAGTCCTGGGCGCCGTTCTTCATCGCCTGCACGGCCACGGCCTCGTTGCCCTGGCCGGTCAGGATGATGATCGGCACGAGTCCCTCCTGGAGCGCCCGCGTCAGGAACTCCAGGCCGTCGACGTCCGGCAGGCGGTAGTCGAGGAGCAGGCAGTCCGGAGCCTCCTCCCGCAGCAGCCGCAGCCCCTCCTCGCCGAGGTCGGTCTCCAGGAACTCGTACTCCTGCTCCGGATCCTGGGCGAGGAGACGCCGGTAGAGCTCCCGGTCCTCGGGGCTGTCGTCGACGATCAGGACCCTCAGCGGGCGCGGGGTCATCCGGTCATTCCCCCTTCGGCAGGATGACGACTTCGAACCAGTAGCCGTTGAGCCGCTCGATGGCCTTGAAGAAGCCGTCCACGTCCACCGGCTTCTGGACATAGCTGTTCGCCCCGGCGCGGTA
>JANOCF010000858.1:0-1872 GCA_031412055.1 Holophagales bacterium
CGCCGTCATCGGCCCCAGCTTTCATCTCGCGATCACCGCCCTGACCGCGGGCGTGCCCGTGTTCTCGCCGATCGACCTCAGCCTGTGGAAGTACCCGGGCCTGGCGGGCTTCGACACCATCTACCCCGCGCCGGGAGAGGAGGGCGACGATCCGGAGCGGTTCTTCTCCCGCCTGGGGAGGACCGCGGTCCCGCTGCGGGTCGGCGCCGCCCTCGACCGGCTTTCCGGGCACTGGGACCGCGTGGCGGAGGTGATCCGCGGCGGGAAAAATACCTGCACGAGCGCGGCGGTCGGCCGCTTCTGGCAGACGCTGCCGGATGTCCTGGAGACGGTGGCCCTGAGAAGCGAGGCCGAGCTGGAGGCAGCCGCCCTGCGAAGAGAGGCCGAGATCGCGACGCGGGAGCGGCGGATCGCGGAGCTTGAAGAGTCGACATCCTGGAAGATCACCGCCCCCTTTCGCTTCATCGGGAGACGTCTTGGGAGATAGAGCATGCTGGACCTGACTCAGATCGAACGCCGCACGCTGGAGGCCGAGCCCTACGCCTGGGCGGCGATCGACAGACTGTACTCGCCGAAAAACGCGGCGGCTCTCGCCGCGACCTACCCCCGCGATCACTTCAAGACGGTGTCCGGAAACGACGGCGAGAAGGAGTACCTCTACGAGTCGCGCGCGCTGCTCAAGCTCGGAGAGGAGACCGTCTCCTACCCTGAAGAGCTGAGCGGCGCCTGGCGGGAGCTGGCCAACGACCTGCACTCGCCGGAGTACCGCGGCGCCATGTCGCGGCTGACCGGGCTCGACCTGACCGCCGTGCCGATCGAGGCCAACGTGTACCACTACGGACCCGGATCCTGCCTCGGTCCGCACCTGGACATGCCCATCAAGCGCGTCACCCATGTCCTCTACTTCAACGAAACCTGGGACCCGAAGGACGGCGGCTGCCTGAGCATCCTGCGCTCCGGCGACCCGGCCGACGTCGCCTCGGTGGTCCCGCCCATCGTCGGCAACTCCGCCGTGCTGGTCCGGTCCGACCGCTCCTGGCACTCGGTCCAGCGCGTGGTCGAGAGCTGCCGCAAGGCGCGGCGCGCCGTGACGGTGACGTTCTACGCCCCGGGCTCGACCAGCCCGATGTGGCCTGAAGGCGACACGACACCGCTTCATGACTACGAGGGGCCGCGCCGGAAGTCCTGGGTCGGCCGGTTGCTCGGGCTCCGATAGCGGCCGGTGTTACCATCCTCAGGATGTCGTACCGCCTATCTCTTCTTCTCGCCCTGACCCTCTGCCTGCCCTGTCTTCCGGCATTCGCGCAGGAAGCGCCGGCCGTCCCGGACGGCCTGGAGCCTCGGCACAAGAAGTTCCTGGAAGAGGTCGCGCCCCTGATGGACGAGCCGGAGCGCGCCGCGTTCCTCTCCCTGCGCCAGGAGTATCAGCGCGACGCTTTCGTCCAGCGCTTCTGGCAGCAGCGCGACCCCTTTCCCAAGACCGCGGTCAACGAGCTGCGGACGGCGTGGGAGGAGCGAGCCCGCGTCGCCAGGGAGAAGTACGGCAACCTGACCGAGGACCGGGCGCAGATGACGCTCTTCCACGGCGAGCCCGCGGAGGTCCTGCGCAGCCCCTGCACGGACGTCCTCTCCTCCATGGAGATCTGGTACTACCCGGGCACCGACCGCATCCGCAACGAGTTCACCCTGATCTTCGTCCAGCGCGGCGGCTTCAAGCTCTGGTACCCGAGCGAAGGGCTCGTGGGACTCCTCACCTTCTCGCTCCAGAGCCGCGCGCCCGGCTTCTCAGGCGGTGGCATCGAGCGGGCCATCCTGGAAAACTGCCCGCGCGGAGACGAGGTCCTCGGCCGCCTCGCCATGGTGCTCGACTGG
>JANOCF010000859.1:0-2342 GCA_031412055.1 Holophagales bacterium
CCGAGCCCGCCGAGCCCGAGAAGCCGCAACCGGAGGAAGTGAAGAGGATTCTCGGGCTGATCGGCGACGAGATCCGTCGTTCCCGCCGTTCGCAGCGGGCGATCGAGCGGGCCTTGCGGATGAGCCAGGGCTACCTGGGGAGTCTTCTCCGGGGCCGGATCAAGCTGAAGGTCTCCCACCTGTTCCTGCTGGGCCAGGAGCTGGGCTTCGAGCCCGCCGTCCTCATGATCCGCGCGTCGCAGCCCCAGGATCCCGAAAGTGTCGCCCGGGAGCTGGAGAAGCGGCCCAAGGGTGCCAGGAAGTCCACATCGCCTGTCATGAGCTCCGGCGAGATCGAGGATCTGGTGCGCCGAACGGTCCGGCACGAGCTGGCGCGGCTGGGCGGCGGGTAGGGAGCGTCATCTCCACTGTCCTCCGCCGTCATCTACTTGCCCGGCGGACGGCTGGGGCGCATCTCCACCAGGCTCGGGAGCGCGTTTTCGGGATAGCTCACGAGGTGGAGGACCATGGCGGCGATGTCCGCCGGTTGCAGCTTCCAGCCCTGGTCGCCGCCGCCGTGCCCGCCGCCGAAGTCGGTGTTGACGCTGCCCGGCAGGATGGAGGCGACCCGGATGCCGTGGGGCCGCAGGTCGAGCATGGCGGCCTCGGACATGCCGACCAGTCCGAACTTGCTGGCGTTGTAGGCCGCGCCTCCCGGGAAGGGGTTCTTGCCGGCGAGGGAGGCGATGTTGACGATCCATCCCGAGCCCTGCTTCTTCATGACCGGGGAGACGGCGCGGATGAAGTAGAAGCAGCCGTGGAGGTTGGTCTCGATGACCTCGCGGAACTGGTCGCCGGAGATCTCGTCCACGGGGCCGAAGTGTCCGAGCCCGGCGTTGTTGACCAGGCAGTCGAGCCGCCCTTCGGCCTCCGCGACCTCGCGGACGAAGCGTTCGACCTGCTCCTGGTCGCGCACGTCCACGGGGCGTCCCTGGATCGGGCCTCTGGCCGCCATGTCCTGAACGGCGCGGTCGACCGAATCCTGGCTGCGGCTGCAGATCCAGACCTTCCATCCCTGATCCAGGAGAGTCTCGGCGACACTGCGTCCGATGCCGCGGCTGCCTCCGGTGACGATCGCTATTCGGGAGATATCTTCCTGCTGGCTCATCCTTTCCTCCTTTCCTTCCTCGTTGGGGTACTCTATCCCGTGGACGCCTTCCATCCGGAATCCGCGGTGCGTCTTTTCTGTTTGATGAGTTGAAAGGAGGGGTAAAACCCCAATGGCTGCCTACCTCATCTTCATGGTTCCCGCGCTCCTGCTGTCCCTCTGGGCCAGTTTCAGGACGCGCTCGGCGTTCAAGAAGTACTCCAAGGTCGGGACACTCCGCGGCATGACCGGCGCCCAGGCGGCGGAGGAGCTGCTCCGCGGCGCCGGCATCAGCGACGTGAAGGTCGTCCAGACCCAAGGGTTTCTGTCCGACCACTACAACCCGGTGAACAAGACGCTGGCGTTGTCGAAGGATGTCTACGGATCGAACTCGATCGCGGCGATCGGCGTCGCCTGCCACGAGGCGGGACACGCGATCCAGCACGCGACCAAGTACATGCCGCTCTGGCTGCGTTCGGCGCTGGTGCCGGCCGCGAGCATCGGCTCGTGGCTGAGCTACATCGTCATCATGCTCGGTCTGCTGCTGATGCGCTCGCCGGAGATGGGGTACTTCGGTGTGTTCCTGTTCTCGGCGGTGGTGCTGTTCCAGCTTGGGACCCTGCCGGTGGAGTTCGACGCCTCGTCGCGGGCCAAGCGCCTGGCGGTGAGCAGCGGCATCATCCTGGAGCAGGAGCGGGTCGGCATGGACAAGGTCCTCAACGCGGCCGCCATGACCTACGTGGCCGCGGCGGTCTCGTCGCTGATGACCCTGCTGTACTACGTGATGCTGGCCTCCGGCATGCGCCGGGATTGATTTGATCCGAACGGTTTGAGCCCCGAAGGGGCGCAGGCGTAAAGCCTGGGGCTTCAGCCCCAGGTACAGGCCCCAAAAACCTAAGTCCCGGAGGGACGCAGGGGAGTGGCCTGCGTCCTTACCTGGGGTTGAAACCCCAGGCTTTACGCCTACGCCCCCAACGGGGGCTTTACTCGGCCGGGTGCCCCAGCATCCCGAACAGCTCTTCCTTCTTCTGCTCCAGCTCCTCGGGCGTTCCGGCCTCCAGCACCAGCCGCAGAAACGGCTCCGTGTTGGAGGGGCGGACGTTCGCCCACCAGGTCGGGTAGCTGACCGTGATGCCGTCCAGATAGTCGATCTGGGCGTCAGAGTAGCGGCGGGCCAGCTCTTCGATCTTGCCCTGCTTGTCCTCGACCTCGAAGT
>JANOCF010000860.1:0-2936 GCA_031412055.1 Holophagales bacterium
CGAGAGTGGCGCTGCAGACAGGAGCCTGATGACATGAACAGAGACAAAGTCCTTTTGACGACGATCCCATCCGATTCCCATGGCTGGAACCTGGTCTTCATGCAGATGTTTCTGCAGGAGAGAGGCTGGCCGGTCCTGAACCTGGGCACCTGCGTGCCGTTCGACATGGTGCTGGAGCGCTGCCGCGAGGAGGAGATCGGCCTCGTCGTGGTGTCCACCATCAACGGCCACGGCTCCATGGAGGGGGCGGAGCTCGCCCGCCGAATTCATGCCGCCTTTGGCGAACAGCGGCCGCTGCTGGCCATCGGCGGCAAGGTGGGCGTGTCCACGGCCGAAGAGGCGGCGCATGCCGCGGAGCTGCGGCGGGCGGGCTACGACGGCGTGTTCCACGGTCCTTCGGCCCTCGACGAGTTCACCTCCTTCCTCGGCCGGGAGCTCCCGGTTCGGGAGGCGATCGAGGTCCTGGAGGCGCGGTGACGGCTGGCGTTCAGGCAAGGAGATGAACGACGCCGCTGCCGTCGAGCTCGAGACGGAACAGCCGGTGCAGGCCAAGACGGCGGGGCCGGCAGAATTCCGGACCTTTCTGATCATCTGGACCGGTCAGCTCGTCTCCTTGCTCGGGAGCAACCTCACCGGCTTTGCCCTGGGAGTCTGGATCTACGAGCGGCGCGGCTCGGTGACCGAGTTTGCGCTGATCTCGCTGTTCAACACCCTGCCGGGCATCCTGCTGTCGCCCATCGCCGGGGCTCTCGTGGACCGTTGGGACCGCCGCCGGGCGATGATCCTGAGCGACTGCGGCTCGGCCCTGACCACCGTCGCGCTGGTCGGAGCGCTCCTGGCCGGGCAGCTCGAGGTCTGGATGATCTATCTGGCCGCGGGCATCAGCTCTCTGCTCAGCGCGATCCAGTGGCCCGCCTACGCGGCGGCCACCACGCTCCTCGTCCCCAAGCGCGACTTCATGCGGGTGGCGGCCCTGCGCAACCTCGGCTCGACGGTCGGCATGGTGGCCCCGGCGCTCGGCGGCGCGCTGATGGTGAGCGCCGGGATCGTGACCATCTTCGCCATCGACCTGGCCACCTTCGCGTTCGCCCTCGTCACCCTGCTGATTGTGCGCATCCCCGCGCCGCCGGTGAGCGAGGCGGCGCGGGCGGCGCGCGGCTCGATCTGGCGCGAGGCCGCGGTGGGATGGACGCTGGTCCGCGCGCGGAGGGGCCTCTTCTGGCTTCTGGTCCTGGCCGCGATGGGCAACCTGAGCGTGGGCTTCATCCAGAGCCTCGCCTCGCCCATGCTGCTCAATTTCGCCTCTGCCCGGGCCCTGGGTATCTCCCTGACGGTGGCCAGCGCCGGCATGCTCGCCGGGAGCCTGCTGATGACCTTCTGGCGAGGCGTGCGCCGCCAGGTGGACCTCGTGCTTGGCTTCACCGTCCTGTCCACCCTGGCCGTGGCCCTGGCGGGGCTGCGGCCGTCCCTGGTCCTGTTCACCGTCTGCGCGTTTCTGTTCTTCCTGGGGCAGTCGGCCTCCGGGGCCGTGGCCCAGGCCATCTGGCAGGCCAAGGTGGAGCCGGACCTCCAGGGCCGCGTCTTCGCCACCCGCCGTCTCGTCGGCTGGTCGACGCTGCCTCTCGCCTTCGGCATGGCCGGCCCGCTGGCCGACCGGGTTTTCGAGCCGCTCCTCGTCCCGGGCGGGGCCCTGGCCGGCAGCGTGGGGCTGCTGATCGGGGTGGGAAAGGGGAGAGGGATCGCGCTGCTGCTGAGCCTTGCCGGACTGGTCTTTACCGTGGCGACGCTGGCGTTCTACTTCCTGCCGCGCCTGCGCCGGCTGGAGGAAGAGCTGCCCGATCAGGTCGCCGGCTGACCGGGATCCATCCATTCCAAGAGGAGATTCAATGCCGCCTTTCAGCCTTATTTTTGCCGCTGCCGCCCTCGTGGGGGGAGGATTCCTGTCCTGGAAGAACCTGGCGCACCGCCGCCAGGTAGACCGGGTGCGGGAGCGGCTGACTGCCCTTCCGGCCCTGCCCCCGTTCTCGGAAGACCGGATCGCCGGCCTTCCGGAGCCGGTGCAGCGCTACCTGCGCCACGGGATTCCGTCCGAGGGTCCGCTGGCCGCCCTGGTCCGGCTGCAGTTGCGGCAGGAGATCAGCTCCAGGAAGACCGAGGCCGGGTCCCGCGCGCATGTCCTCGAGGTGGAGCAGTGGCTCTCGCGACAGGGATCGGTGGGCGAGGGCGTGCTCCGGCGGGGAGTCGGCCGGCACGCCACGTTCTGGTATCTCGACGGCAAGGGAGCCGGCCGGGAGACCGCGCTCGGCTACCCGATGATCGTCAACGCCGGCCCCCACTCCGTGAAGGTGCTGCAGCGGCGCTTCCTGCATGAGCTGATCTGGCTCCCCTCGGCCCTGCTGCCGGATCAGGGCGTCGCCTGGACCGCGCTCGACGAGAGCCACATCCGGGCCGAGCTCTCCCTGGACGGCGAGAAGTCCACGCTCGATCTCACCCTCGGTCCTGACGGGCGCCTGCTGGAGGCCGTATCCCAGCGTTGGGCCTCGGTGGGGACCGGCGGCGTCTTCACCGACATCCCGTTCGGCCTGGTCGTGGACGAGGAGCGTGGCTTCAACGGCTACACCATCCCGGCCAAGGTCCGGGGCGGTTTCTGGTACGGGACCGACCGCTACGTCGAGTCGTTTCAGGTCGAGATCCAGTCGGCCCGCTTCTCCTGATCCCCGGCGCGCGTGGCGCTGCCCGTGAAAAGCATGCTGTTGCCCATGGACAACGCGCCGTTGCCCACGGGCAATGCCTCAGAGTCCACGGACAACGTCCCACTGCCCATGGGCAATGTCCCAGAGTCCACGGACAACGTCCCATTGCCAATGGGCAACGCCTCGGAGTCCACGGACAACGCCCCGTTGCCCACGAGCAACGCCCTGGAGTCAACGGACAAC